>JBEKLI010000148.1:0-5617 GCA_050010275.1 Desulfomonilia bacterium
CCGCCCTCGAACCGGTGGCGGACAAGATCACCTGCGATGTGCTGATCATGTCGGGGGACAAGGACCACCTCATCCCTTCATCTGAAACCAGGCAGTTCAAGCATCATATAAAAAATGCCCGGAGCTTTCATGAGCATACCTTCCTGGATGCTGACGGGGCAGGCGAACACTGCCAGGCAGGTGCCCTGGAACAGTTCCACCAGGTATTCTTCGAGTGGGTTCTGGGGCTCTTCATGTAGGAGCCGCATTCGGCAGCGACGGAACCGGTCGCGCCTCAAGGCGCTCCTACACTCCACCCCAACCACGTTTCGCTTGACACGGCAAAGGTCAAGCCTGTATCAACCCTAGGAATCATGCAGCATGGCGCTGACAATCAACCAGGCAAGGAGACCCCTATGGTCAAAGAAGTTCACGAAAACACGCTGGTGCTCATCAAGCCCGATGCCCTGAAGAATTCATTAACCGGCTACATCCTTTCCATGCTTTCAGAATTTCATACCGGCTTGCACTTCGCAGGGACAAAGATAGTATCCGTCAGCACGCTGCTTGCCGAGGAACACTATGAGGAGCACCGCGGCAAGTTTTTCTATCCATCACTGATCGAGTATATAACCGGCCGTCTCCATTATCCCGATGAACCGTGGAAGCGCAGGGTCATCGCCTTTGTCTACCAGGGTCCGGGCGCCATCAAGAAGATCCGTGACATAGCAGGGCCCACGAACGCCCATGACGCACGCGTGCAGAAGCCGGGTTGCATCCGCGCCCTGGGAACGGTGGTGCCGGTCAAGGATGACACAGGCAAATTCATCGGTGACCGCGTGGACAACCTCATCCATGCATCTGCCAATACAACCGATGCCGAGCGGGAGATCAAGCTGTGGTTCAGACCCACAGACATACCGCCGTACATGCGCGACTACACTGCCGAGGTGTGCGACCAGCATTACTACTACAAAGACGCTATCATCTCTCCCACCCATGCACCGGGCAGTATCGGCTTCCTGGCGCCGGGAGACCTCGCCTGGAAATCCGACCTCGAAGCCCTGCATCTGCACCTGAAAGGTAAGGAGGCACTCTGTTCCGTGAACACGGTGGCGGCAAAGTACCTCATCAACATAAAGAACGAGGACTGATAAGGGGGCTTCCCGGCCAAGGAGGTTGTCTCATGAAACTTTTACGCACCCTTCTCTTGAGGGATGATCATGTGTGCCCGTGGTGGCTCGCCTATACCTTCGACAATCCATTAAGACGTATTCTCCATCCGCCCGAGAAGGTCCTGTCAGGTCTGGTAAGCCAAGGCCAGACCGTCCTCGATATCGGGTGTGGCATGGGCCATTTCTCTCTCGGCATGGCAAGGATGGTAGGAGAGCATGGCCGGGTCATCGCCCTGGACCTCCAGGATCAAATGCTCGATCGGGTCCGCCGTCGTGCTGAGAAGCAAAGACTTTCAGACCGGCTCATCCTGCACAAGGGCGAGGTGGCAGGCCTTGATATGAAAGGCGAAGTGGACTTCGCCCTGGCATTCTGGATGGTCCATGAGGTGCCTGACCAGCATGCATTCTTCCAGTCCGTGAAGGGCCTGCTCAAGCCGAACGGGCGTCTCCTTGTGGCTGAGCCGAAAATACACACGAGCAAAGCGGACCTCATCAGATCCTTGAAGATCGCTGCCGATGCAGGTCTTAAAGTTAATGCAAATCCCGACATAAGCTTCAGCAGGACCGCCTTACTTACACCTGTTATTTGATCAAAAGATGCATGGACATCCTGTTCACAAAAGGGATTATTAGTTGTAAAAATTCATAACACCGTGCAGTAAAGATCTTTGTTTCGCCATTGTTTAAAAGAACGGGAATCCAATGGGGACGATCGCTCATCACTCAAAGGGGGAAGACATGGCAGGAGAGAAGGTCACACGCCGCCAGAAAGATATCTCAAGACTCATCAAGGAGCGCAGCAAGATTCAAAAGGACAAGATCAGACAAGGCAAGGGCAAAAGGAAAACCGGGAAATGAGCTTCAAAAATATTCGGTTTATTGCTGCACCACCTTAAATCCTCTGGCCCTAAGGAGCTCCAGCACCCCGTCTTTGCCCACCAGGTGACCGGCGCCCACCACAATGAAGACATCACCCTTCTGTGCGAGGAACCTGGAGATATGCGTGGTCCAGGCCTTGTTCCGTTCTGCAAAGAGCTTCTTTTCTACCTCCGGGAACTCTTTCAAACTCTTCTGGGTAAAGGTCTCCATCCGGACTGCATCGCCGGTCTTCCATGCCTGCTCCATGGCGGATGTGTCCTTTGCCAGAACGGTCATTTCCTCAAGGGCCTGTCTGAGGAGGTCTTCTTCATGCCCGGGAAAGGCATCGGCAAGGAGTTCCAGCTGTTGCGCGGCCGTTTCAAGGAAGATCATTTCCTTTTTGTCGGTTACAGCCTTTTTGTAGAAATATGAATCGAGTCCATACTCGGCCGTAAATCCGAGCTTCTTGAGTTCTATGGCTGCGACGGACAATGCTGCAAACCATGGTTTGTATTTATCGAATTGTTCCATGGTGAGGTTATCGACAGCAACGCGCTCCTTGAGCATGGCATACGTCTTTTTGGAGATCTCCTTCTGCAGGGTCCTGCCTTCAGAGTAGGTACCCAGCTTAAGCATCATGTCTCTGATCTCTTGAGTGCCAGCCGCTGCCGGATCCGCCTCAAATACTACGCGCGGGCAGGTGTTATAGGCCTTCTCGATCCGAGCATCGAGCGGATAGGAGCCCTCTTTGAACATATGCATGGATCCCAGGAGAAAGGCCGTAGACTTTGCACCCTGTACGGACCACATAAAGATTTGGGAAGGATTCTTCTCGGCGGCCAGCACCAAGGACGCAGAACCGGTGCAGGCAAGGATAATGAGAAAAATGATCGTGATCAGCCGCCACCGCCCACAGGGCATGTGTGCATTCATCTCTCTCATCATTCAATAGCCCTTCAGGAATTATCTTGAGGGACAAAGGATGATATTGTTCGAGGCGGAAGATTGCATGACCGTTGTGCCGGGGGCTATGTCATGGTCGAGCCATACGTTGCCGCCGATGACGGAGCCCTTGCCGATGTGCACCCTTCCGAGGACGGTGGTGCCGGAGTAGATGATTACATCGTCATCTACAATGGGATGCCTCGGGATCCCCTTGACGATATGACCCGCCTCGTCCTTGGGGAAGCTGTGGGCGCCGAGCGTCACCCCCTGGTATAGCCTGACATTCCTGCCTATCTCGCAGGTCTCTCCGATGACCGTTCCGGTGCCGTGATCAATGAAGAAGTGCTCGCCGATAGCGGCGCCCGGGTGGATGTCGATCCCGGTGGCGGAATGGGCCATCTCGGTGATGATGCGGGGGATGATCTCCACGCCGAGTTCGTAGAGCTCATGGGCGATGCGGTAGTTTGTCATGGTCTTGATGCTCGGGTAGCAGAATATGACCTCGCTTAAGCTCTTTGCCGCAGGGTCTCCCTCGTATGCGGCAAATACGTCGCTCACCAGCAGCCTACGTATCCTGGGGATGGTGGAGATGAACTTCCGTGAAAGGATGTTGGCCCTCTCGTTGCACTCGATGCACGCCTGGCGCTCCGTTATCTCGCAGGAGAACTCGAAACCGCGCTTGATCTGCTCGGTGAGGAGGCGTTCGATCTTCTCCAAATGGTTGCCGATGATGTAGGGCATGGTCTCAAGTGACATCTCGGAGTCGTTGAAATAGGCCGGGAAGATCACCATGCGCAGCCGCTCCACGATATCCTCGAGCGAACCGAGCGAAGGCATGGCGCCTTCCAGGGTGGGCCTGTGATATACCTGATCGTACGATTCGGGTTCGCACAGCTCCTCGACCACCCTTCTGATGATATTTCCGTTCGTGGCGTCCTGGCTCTGTTTCGGTATCATGATAACCCTCCGCACATCAGCGTGCCTATAGGATCACTAGGCACCTCCTGATGTATGTTGGCAGATGTTCCTGCGGGTTTAAATCAAATCACGGTGTGGCCGGCTTCTCTTCAATGCTGCAGAAATGCTTGTTCTTGTAGAACTCAAGGAGCCTTTCCACATCGTCCTTGCACTCGCCGCATACCGTGCCCACCTTGGTCTTCTCCTGGAGCTCATAGAATGTCCTGGCGCCTTCCAGCACGGCGTCTTCTATCTCATGGTCGGTGACGTTCATGCAGTTGCATACCACTCTCGCCTCTTCACGCTTGACCTTCTCCGTCAAGCCGCTGCGCTCGTAGTAGTCGTTGATGGCCGCCCTCAAAGCCTTGTCGCCAAGCACGCTGCAGTGGATCTTGTGCTCGGGAAGGCCTCCCAACTCCTTGTTGATGTCCTTGGGGGAGAGCTTGAATGCGTCTTCGAGCTTCATGCCCTTGACCATCTCGGAGAGTACCGAGGTGCTGGCAATGGCGCTGGCGCATCCGAAAGTCTTCCACTTGCAGTCGGCAATCGTGCCCTTTTCCTTGTCCACCTTGATGACAACGATCATCTGGTCGCCGCACTTGATGTTGCCGGTTATACCCCTCCCGTCTTCATGATAGTTCTTTTCATCTTCAAGAATATTTTTCGGGTGCATGAAGTGCTCCAGCACCTTGTCGGTATATACCCAGTTCACCTGTTCCATTACTGCCTCCTTACGTATGCGGTGGACATGTCCCTGATGCGGGCGATGACCCCGGGGAGCACATGAAGCATATAGTCGACGTCCTCGATGGTGTTTTCCCTGCCCAGGCTGATGCGGATGGACCCGTGGGCGCACTCTGCGGGCAGCCCGGTGGCCAGGATCACATGGGAAGGGTCAAGCGAGCCCGATGCGCATGCGCTCCCGGTGGAGACCGCTATGCCTGCAAGGTCGAGGTAGAGGAGTATCGCCTCGCCCTCGGAACCCTCAAAAGACACGTTTAGCGTGCCGGGCAGACAGTCAGTCGGGTGCCCCACAAAGAGCACGTCCGGGATCTTTTCGGCTATGCCCTTTTTCAAGGTCTCTTTCATGGCAAGCAGCCGCTTCTCTTCTTCCTTCATCTCGATGGAGCGCATGTCCACGGCCTTGCCCAGCGCTATGATGCCGATGGTGTTCTCGGTGCCTGCCCTCCTGCCGCGTTCCTGGTGGCCGCCCCTGATGAGCGGACAGAATGGTGAGCCCTTCCTGATGTACACCGCACCGATCCCTTTGGGGCCGTAGATCTTATGGCCGGAGAGCGTGAGGAAGTCCACGCCGAGATCATTTACATCCACGGGAACCTTACCCACGGCCTGGACTGCATCCGTATGGAGCAAGGCACCTTGTTCATGCACGATAGCAGAAATGGTCTTTATATCCTGAATCGTGCCGATCTCGTTATTGGCCATCATGATGGAGACGAGACCGGTCATCGGTGTTATGGAATCCTTGAGCTGATCGAGGTCTACCTTGCCGTCCTTGTCCACATCGAGATAGGTAACCTTGACCCCTTTCTCGGCCATGCATTTTGAGGCCTCGAGTACACATGGGTGCTCGATGGTAGTGGTGATGAGCTCCTTGCCGCTGCATGCATTGAACTCGCAGGCCCCGCACTGGCTGTTGAGGATGGAGAGCACGGTGTTGTTGCCCTCGGAACCGCTGCCAA
>JBEKLI010000149.1:0-5609 GCA_050010275.1 Desulfomonilia bacterium
GTGTACTCCTTGCCCGGAAGGTAGTGATGCTCGTCGCAGCGCGTGCAGTAGTTCGGCTCGCGCCCGTCCTCCTTGGTCCTGTCGCCCCCGATGATGATGCCCTTGGGCAGCAGGGTCTTGGTATAGCTGTCATCGAGCGGCATTCCGCCGTAGCAGAGATAATTCTTCACACCTGCACCCACGCCTGCAAGTCCTTCATCCTTGTAGAAGCCGGCTGCCAGGAGGACATCGGGCATATATGCGGTCTCGATGAAGTTCTTGAGCTCTTTGTACTTGAAGAGGTACTCGCCGATCCTGCTGGCATCGAGCACGTCCATGACGGATGTGACGCCGCCGGCGACCAGCGTCTGCGGGTGCGGGTTCTTGCCGCCGAAGATGGCCATCATCTGGGCACCGATCTTTGAGAGCTGCAGTGCATCGAGATAATGCGATGTGATGATGAGATTGGCCTCGGGCGAGAGCTTGAAGGATGGGTTGCCCCAGTACGCATTTGCAAAGGGCCCGAGTCTGCCGGACTCAACATACTTCTTGAGCCGGTTCTGGACTGCCTTGTAGTGTGTTGCGGAGCAGTTGTAGGGGTTGTCACTGTACTGCTTGGCCAACGCGACCGCCTTATCCGGGTCTGCGGCAAGGGCCTTGGTGATGTCAACCCAGTCGAGCCCGTGCAGATGATAGAAATGCATGACATGGTCGGTCATGTACAGGGCCGCATGGATGAGGTTCCTCACGAGCCTGGCATTGGTCGGCGGCTTTATACCCATGGCATCTTCCACTGCCATGATGCTCGCCTCGTAGTGGACGTAGGTGCACACGCCGCAGAACCGCTGGACCATCAGAGGCGCATCGCGGGGGTCTCTGCCCTTCAAGATCGTCTCGATGCCCCTCCACAGGGTGATGCTGCTCCAGGCATCCTTTACGGTATTGTTCCCGTCGAGTTCAACTTCTATACGTAAATGTCCTTCGATCCTGGTAATCGGATCAACTATCATTCTCATAATATTTCCTCCCGTCAACTATTGCTGCTATTCGTGCGAACCGTGCTCAGGCTCGGATTTCTTGGGCTGGCCGTGATCCTTAGCCCCGGTGAGCCCTGCATGGGCGGCTACTCCGACAATGGTGGCAGCGGTCAGTGCCGTGCCTAAGGCATCGACCCTGGCGGTTACGCCCCAGCCGCCGACAAACTGATCACTGATGGGCTTCTCCAACGGTGCCATGGTGTCCCAGAATGCCGGCTCGGTGCATCCCATGCACCCGTGGCCTGCCATGATGGGCCAGGACGCCCCGTCGTTGAACCTGACCTTTGCGCAATTTCCGTAGGTGTAAGGACCTTTGCAGCCCATCTTGTAGAGGCACCAGCCCTTCTTTGCGCCCTCGTCACCCCACTCTTCCACATACTCGCCGGCATCGTAGTGCGGCCTGCGCTCGCAGTAGTCATGGATGCGCTTGCCGTATGCCCATATCGGCCTTCTGAGATTGTCGAGCGGAGGCATTGCGCCGAACATGAGGAAGTGCAGGATCGTGCCCACAAAGTTCTGCGGGCTCGGCGGGCAGCCTGCGATGTTGACCGTGGGGATCAACAATGCATCACCGATACCGAGAGCGCCGGTCGGGTTCGGCTTTGCAGCCTGGATGTTTCCGTAGCAGGCGCATGCACCGATACACATCGTTACAGCAGCCTTTGACGTAACCTCTCTCCCGAGCTCGATGGCGGTCTTGGCCTTGGGGCCCAGCCTCAGGTACTGGCCGTTCATCCCCATGGGGATGGCGCCTTCGATGACACAGACATATTTGCCGGGGAAGTCTTTCATGCACTTCTCCAGGCACTCTTCCGCCTGCTTGCCTGCAGCGGCCATCAGTGTTTCATGGTATTCAAGCGATATGGTGTCCAGCAGGACGTCATCCACGTTCGGATACGATGTCCTCAGGAAGGCCTCGGAGCAGCCGGTGCACTCTGCAAAGTGGAGCCATACCACCGGCAGCCTGCTGAAGTTTTCCGCCGCCCGGGCCACCAAGGGCTTGAACATCGGCGGCAGCATCAGCGCTGCGGTCATTGCGGAAGTCCACTTCAAGAAATCCCTCCTGGTTACGCCCCGCTCCTTGAGGACCTCGCCGAAGTCCTCCCGAGCCTTGGGCAGTTCCTTGTCCATGAGATCCATGTGAGCCTGGCACTGCTCCATCAGCTCTCTGTAGTACCCGCTGATCCTGTTGCGGTATTGCGCATCCCGATCTTTACCCATAATACCCCCTCTGCGACATTATCTTTGCTTTGAGTTCTTTTTTCTCCAGGCGAGCTGCCCAGGTATGACCATACCTCGTCCCTTAAGTAGCCCCCCTTCCAGTCCACGATCCCTTTTCAGGGACATCCAATGATAAACCAGAAATGAGAACATTGGTCAATCATTTTTCTTGTTTGTAACCCTAGATTTTCGCAGTTACTGGTCTGGGTGCACAGTTGTTGAAAGATTCATTGGGTGCTCTGCATCGTCAGATCGGAAGTCAGGCCGACCCGGCATGCCTCTCTTTACACGTTATCCCCTCAGTGCTAGTGTAGTGTTTCAGAAATGGCTTTACAATGAAGATCCCAAACCATCACGAGGTTGAAACGATATCGGAAAAAGTCACTCATTGTAAGGCCGATACTGTAACACTACACTAGAATGATTCCTTGTGGCAAAGAAATGAACCAAAGAAAAAACCCCAAACATGACAAACACCTAATACATCAGCATGTACTAGGTTAATCCCTTCGTTTATCATGATATCTTTTTTACTTGTATACCTGCCGCCTGTGACGTATGCGGAGGATAAGAACAGCATCACCTATAAGTGAAAATATTATGCGGTAATCTCCCACCCGGTATTTCCTGAGACCTGCAAATTTTCCGGACAATGAAGGATAGATGCTGGGGTTTTCCGAAAGATCAGTTTCTATGTGATCCAGAATCTTCTCTGCTTCTTTCCTGTCAATGTTTCTTAGGTCCTTCCATACTGAGCTTTTGAACGCGATCTTATATGCCAAGCTTCTTCCTCATGTCATTAATGGAGACCACCACGTCAGTCGTATCATGAAGCCTGTCAAGTGCTACCTGCAGATCTGCTCGCTCTTCAAGGTATGCTTCAAGGGCCTTCTGGATATGATAAGATTTTGGCCGCTCCGTATCTTTAGATATGACATCAAGCTCTTGTGCAAGTTTATCCGGGATTCTAATGGAAATCGCCCTGCTCATGGATGTATCTCCTTGTATTGATATGTAATACATTGTATGCAATACAATCGTTTTTGTCAAGAAGGCATGACAAAGAAAGGGGGCCGGGGCTGCAGCCCCCCTTGAGTATTATTTGCCGAAGCAGGTGTTCACGAAGTCCCAGTTGATGAGCTTATCAATCACGGCCTGGAGGTAGTCCGGCCTGCGGTTCTGGTAGTCGAGGTAATAGGCGTGCTCCCAGACGTCGATGGTGAGCAACGGTTTTTGCCCGTGCACGAGAGGGGTGTCGGCATTGGCAGTCTTTGTGATCTTGAGCTCGCCCTTGTCCAGCACGAGCCAGGCCCATCCACTGCCGAACTGGGTAACACCGGCGTTCTTCAAGTCCTCGAAAAATTTATCGGCACTGCCCCAGGTGGAGGTGATCTTTGCTGCCACGGCACCTTTGGGCGCCCCTCCCCCTCCCGGCTTCAGGCACTGCCAGTAAAAGGAATGATTCCAGACCTGGGCTGCATTATTGAAGAGTCCGGCCTTAGACGGATCTGCTGCGGCCTTCATGATAATGGCGTCGAGAGTCTCTTTCTCCATCTCCGTCCCTGCAATGAACTTGTTGGTATTGTCCACATAAGCCTTGTGGTGCTTGCCGTGATGAAAATCCAGGGTATTCGCGCTGATGACAGGTGCCAGTGCATCCTTGGCATAGGCAAGATCGGGTAGTACTATCATGCTTTCGTCTCCTTTCTTTTCTTCATGTCCAATCTGTCAGGACAGCATATGCCCCGATGTTCATAATAATTAATAAAACATCGTCGGTAGAAAGGAAGGCTTAAAGGCAAACAAATTTTTAAGAATGGAATTAAAACCCAATCTGCTCAGGGGTATTTTCATCTATCTGCGTGCCGTCTCCGAGCTGGCCGTAAAAATTCCTACCCCATGTCCAGATCGTCCCATTTTTCCTGATGGCTACGAAATGCTTCCCCCCTGCAGCCACAACGGCCCAGTCGGTGTCAGAGCCCACTTGTCCCCCATCCACCCAAAGTGATCCATTAATATTAAGGGCCATAGTGTTATCTCCACCCGCAGCTACAGCAGACCAGAGAGTACCTAAGCCACTTATTCCCAGAACATTATCCACCCACCCCACCCGCCAGAGGGAACTGTCATTCTTGACGGCTATGGCGCTATAGCCGCCTGCACCGATTTCTTTCCAGTCGGAATCAGATCCGTATTGCGCTGGTGTGTTTCTGGCGCTCGCTGAAGGATTATCTTCCGCAAGCAGACCATAAGTATTATCTCCCCATTCCCACATCGTGCCGTTGATCTTGATGGCTATAGTGAAGTTTCGACCTGCCGCTACAGCTGCCCAATCAGCATCAGAGCCTACTCGAACGGGGCCGCTCGTATCTGTCAATGTACCGTCACCGAGCTGGCCGTAATGATTACTCCCCCACGTCCAGAGAGTCCCTTCTTTGGTGATTGCTGCGGAATGATTCCCGCCGGCAGCCACAGCCGCCCAATAGCTGTGAGAACCCATTCGCCCCGGGGAATGTCTGTCTTTATGGGTGCCGATCCCTAGTTGACCATAATGATTCTCCCCCCATGTCCAAAGTGTTCCGTCTTCCCTGATTGCTACGGTGAAATGGTCTCCTGTTGCTAACGTAGCCCAGGTAGTGTCAAAGCCTACTTTAACGGGAATGCTTTTATCTGCAATCGTGCCGTCCCCGAGTTGGCCATATAAATTATATCCCCATGCCCAAAGGGTGCCGTCGGCTTTTATCGCCGCTGTGTGTTCCCATCCGGCAGCTGCCTTAATCCAGCCTCCGGCTGCCAGCGACTCTGCCGGTGTTTGAGTACCCCCCTCGGTTACGAACGTCCACGTGTATTCGGATGAGAGTGCTTTGCCGGAGGAATCCTTCAGATCTTTCGTGATCTTCACAGTGTACATGGTGCCTTCTGAAAGAGGATATATAGGCATAACCGTGGCAGTGGAACCCGATACATTCAACAGGCATACTGACTCATTACCCCAAGCACTTAATATTATGGTCGAATTTGTTACCGTAGCAGGATCAATGGTTTCACTGAAGGTCACGCTGGGATTTATATCGATAGATACACCGGTTGCCCCTTTTGCCGGGAATGTAGAGCTTACCGTAAAAGCAGATTCTCCGGATACACTGTGACCCCCGGTATGGCCGCCCCACCACTTGCACCCCACAAAGAGAACAACAATGATAAGAAAAACCGGAGGTCGTAAGATCCTTAGTAGCCGCGCTATTTCCATGGTTAAGCTCCCTCATATATAAGAATAATATTACAAATGCTGCTGCGTCATATAAACCATGCTCCCCTATCTAATCAAATTCACTTTGCAGATAAAGGCATGTATTGATTTACCAAGCAAAG
>JBEKLI010000150.1:0-5600 GCA_050010275.1 Desulfomonilia bacterium
CAAGGTGAGCCGGAACCCAGGATACAAGATAGACATCACAGGAAACGGTCAGGTCGAGATTTCCTATGTCATCAAGGCTGCATCCTGGAGGCCCGAGTATAGAGTGTATGCATCACCCGGGGCTTCACAGCTTGTTCTTGAAACATCCGTGCTGGCCAGGCAGACAAGCGGCATGGACTGGGACATCAAGGAAATGATCGTATCAACCGGAAGGCCGAGCCTCGGCATCCAGGCCCCTGAGCTCCAACCCTGGTATCTCTACAAGGCAAAAAGACACGGGGCCAAACTCAAGGCTGAATCCAATGATCTGGCACCCTTGGCAAGTGCTGCTCCCATGCAGGAGGAAGAGACAAAGGTGGAGACCACAGCCACCTCTTACCTCATCGGGGCTGCGAAGAACATCCATCTGCCCGGAGACGGCACCCCTGCTACGGTCAAGATCGCCAAACTCTCACTCAATGCCGATTTCTCCTTGGTAAGCATGCCCAAATACTGTCAGTCAGCTTTTCTTCGGGCCGACTGCACGCTCAAGGGGGATGCACCCCTGGCGCCTGGAACATATACCTCTTTTGTGGATAATGCATTCTCCGGGAGGGGCGAAATGAAGCGCTTTGATCCGGGACAGAAGATCTCTTTAGACCTGGGTGTGGATGAAGGCATGAAGATCGAACGGAAAGAAACCCAGGCATTCCATGATAAAACCCTTGGCAATAAGGACAGGGTTACGTATTCCTATGAGATCACCATCGAGAATACCCGCAACCAGAAGGCCTTAGTTACTATCAAAGACCAGATCCCTCTCTCACAAGATAAGACCATCAAAGTAGACCTCATCAAGACAAACCCTGAAGTGAACCCCGATCAGGACGGCACCCTTAACTGGGCCTTTGACCTGGAGCCGCATCAAAAAAATAAGGCTGCGTTCTCATTTTCGATCATCGGCAATCACTATAGTCCATAATGATGTAAGCAGATCTTCCCTATAAGTATTGATCTGATAGGGTAGGAATGTTTTGAATTGGTCGGGACGAGAGGATTTGAACCTCCGACCCCCTGAACCCCATTCAGGTGCGCTACCAGACTGCGCTACGTCCCGAAACCGCCATACTTGCTAGCACAGCCGTATTTGGAGTGTCAAGGACAAGGCGCTTGTTTACGACCAAAACACAACAGGGAATGGCATATACAGAATCTATGATTCAGTTTCTCTGTGCTACATTGTTAACGGACTTGGCAAAGTAGTGTCTCATGACCAACCGGGCGAGCGTATCGGCCTCTATCCAGAAATATCTGTCACGAATGAGCAGGCATCCGATGGTGATGGCCTCACCGTTTGTGCGGTTTTGCGCATATCCCACGAACCAGTTGCGACGGCCCTGTGGCTCGTCTCCGTCTATGCTGCCGCTCTTGCCCCCGATGGTGAGGTCTCTCAGGACCCGGTCGGATCCGATGTGCCTGAAGGCCTTGGCGACTGTACCGCATCGAACCGTACGCTCCATCATATAGGTGAGGTGATGGGCTGCTTCTTCGCTCATGACCTGGGTATGCTCCACGTCTTCAGACCGGATAAGGCGCGGAGTAATCATATTACCATTGTTTACAGCCGCGCTCACCATCTGTGCCGCATGCACTGGGGAAATCTTGGTCTGCCTGTTGAACCCACAGGCAAGCTCAGCAAGGTTGTATTCGTTCTGAGGGAAAAAAATAGTGCTTGGTGTGCATTCAACCTCCTTGAGTGGAGACTTCCAGAACCCCATCTTCATGGCTGTCAGGTATATGGGTGTCTCGCCGAGGTGGAGTGTGCCGAGCTTGGCAAAGACCACATTGTTTGAGTGTGCAAATGCATCAGCCAGGGTTATGTCTGCAGTCCATCGGCCTTTTCTGTCGATAAGCTGCTTTTTGTAGAGGGTATGGGCATTGCCGGTATAAGAAAAAACGCTCCCGCTGGTGTAGCCACCCTGGTCCATGGCGGCCACAACAGTGACCAGCTTGAAGATACTCGCTGCATGGTTGGTATCCAGGCAAATACTGCAATCCTGGCCGGTAGACTTCCGGCCGTACATGGCAAGGATATCCCCGGTATGGGTGTCCATGACCACGATTGCCCCGTAATAGAGCTTGTATCTGATGGCGGTCTCCGAGATAAACTGCTGCAGATCCCAGTTGATGGTGAGATTGTATCTCTTGATACTGTCCTGATCAATACGGGTAAGGTCTTTCTTGAAAAGGGCTGTTTTACTAAGGGCTATCTTCTTATCCCGCTCCGGGAATATCTCAGCCCCTCCCTTGATATCAGGCAAGAAGAACAGTGAGGCCGTAACGAGCAGGAGCGGCAATAGAAGGTATCGAAGGCGCAGGGACCTTCGTTTTCTCCTCTTCAACCAAGGATATTCATCCACGGGAAACTGTCTATTCATTATTGTGTCTTATATCGGCATATTGCACACAGAGGTGATACATGTCAATATTCGAGCGACCTTTCATATTAATAACATTCGGCAAAAATTACATTTTTTTAAAGTCATGATCTATACTATTTGAGGATAATCCCGGCTCATCATGGCTTATTGCCGATATATACACATTATTACCATGCTCGTAAGACTCTCCCTTGATAAACTTATATCCTTCTGGTAGTCTTTCGAGCTCATCGGCGTATGAATCATTTGTGAAAATAAGAGAATGCGGCTGATATTGTGGAAGATGCAATCAATGTTATAAATTCGGCACAAGGGCATGTACATGAAAAAGGAAATGGAAGATATCAGATCCGGGATCGACGCTATTGATAATGAAATCCTGAAGCTCCTCCAGCGGCGCTCCACACTGTCGGTTGAGATGGGAAGGCTCAAACGTGCCGAGAATAAAATCATCTTTGACCCGGCACGGGAGGAAGAGATCATCAACCGCCTCGATTCCAGACGGAAACCTCCGCTCACCAGGCCCATTGTCGAAGGGATCTTCCGTGAGATATTCAGTGCTTCACGCTCTCTCCAGCAGCGGCAGAAGGTGGCGTATCTCGGCCCTGAAGGCAGTTTCTCCCACCAGGCGGCCTTCTCGGTGTTTTCCATTGACGGTGACCTTATTCCATTCAAGGATATCGAGACGGTTATCCAGGCGGTGGCTTCTGCAAGGGCCGATATTGGGGTTGTACCCGTAGAAAATTCGACTGAAGGCATGATTAACCGCACGCTGGACATGATGGCAACCACACGTCTGTGCGTCATTCAGGAATTCATGCTCCCCATCCGGAACTGTCTGTTGGCCAACATCCCCAAAGAGAAGATAAAAAAGGTTTTCTCACATCCCCAGCCTCTGGCTCAGTGCAGGGTATGGCTCACATCAAACCTGCCTCAAGCTGAGATCATTGAAACAGCAAGCACCTCCGAGGCAGCCATGGCAGCTCGGTCCCATGAGGATGGCGCTGCGGTTGCTTCGTCCATGGCCGCAGAGATATACGGGCTTTCCATCTTTGCTGAGAACATCAATGATTTTCGAGAGAATATTACGCGATTTTGGGTTATCTCCCGCACTGCACTACCGGTATCAGGCAGTGCAAAGACCTCCATCATCGTCACTCTCGATAACCGCCCCGGAGCTTTGTACAACGCGCTAGGCGTATTCGCCCGGAAGGGGATCAACCTCACCAAGATCGAGTCGCGGCCTTCCAAGAAAAGTCCATGGGAATATCTGTTCTTCATTGACTTCCAGGGAAACCTTATTGATGAAAACGTGAAGATGACTATTGAAGAAATCAAGGAATTCACCAGGGATGTGATCATTCTTGGTTCATACCCTGAAGGGAGAATTCTCCCGTGAAGACCGTGGAGCCTGTTCCGTGGGCCTTTACCATACCTGAATATATACCTGGGACATCAAAGGAAGAGATCGCCAGGCGGTACGGGGCCACAAACCCCATCAAGCTCGCCTCCAACGAAAATCCGCTGGGCACCAGCCCAAAGGCGCTTCAGGCAGTTGGAGCGGCATTAACATCTTCCCACATCTACCCTGATCCGGACTCAAAGGACCTCCGCACTGCAGCGTCACGCTTCTTCGATTGTAAAATCGAGGGCATCATTGCAGGGAACGGATCGGATGAGATTATCGACCTCATCTGCCGGGCCTATCTGAAACCGGGAGACGAGGTAATCATCCCTTCCTGTACTTTTAGCTATTATGGAATAGCCGCACGAGCATGCGGGGCATCAGTGGTAACATCGCCCATGAAAGAACACCGGATAGACGTGACAGGCATTAAAACCGCCATAAGCCCCAAAACCAAGGCCATATTCGTGGCAAACCCCAACAACCCTACAGGGACGTATCTGCCCAAAGATGAAGTCCTCTCCCTCATAGAGAAAGTTCCAAAAAATCTGCTGCTCATAATGGACGAAGCGTATGGCGCCTTTGTCAGGGCGGATGATTTCCTGAGCACCACATCACTGTCCCAAAAAAAATCGAACCTGATTACCATCCATACACTGTCCAAATCCCATGGTCTTGCAGGTCTCAGAGTCGGGTTCGGGATTGCTACAACGGAAATTATAAGTACCATGCTTCGTATCAAGCCGCCGTTCAATGTGAACATCCTTGCCCAAAAGGCAGGAGAAGCCGCCCTGAATGATGAGGCCTTCTTCAAGAAGACACTTGCACATACCCGGGACAGTCTTGACATGCTCTATGAAGCATTCGACCGGCTCGGGCTTGCATATGTCCGGTCGCAGACAAACTTCGTCCTGGTGCATATCGGCAAGGGTTCGAAAAGGGTCTACGAGGACCTCCTGAAAAAAGGCATTATCACCCGTCACATGGCAAATATCGGGCTCGACGAATATATCCGAGTAAGTATCGGCCTTCCTGAGGAAAACAGCGCCTTCATTGCTGCACTCAAGGAGACCTTATGAAGGTAACGATCGTCGGGCTCGGGCTTATCGGCGCATCCATCGCAAAGGCCCTTCGCAGCAACGCACACATCACAGGCATCGACATGAACAGACGCACGGTTAAACAGGCCATCGAAGACGGAGTGATAGCAGAGGGCGGGACTGACATGGCAAAAGCCTCGGGCAGTGACGTGGTGATCATCGCCGTGCCGGTGGGCAGCGTTGTGGATGCATCATGGAGGGTGATCAAATGTATCAACGAGGATACAATCCTGACCGATACCGGCTCTACCAAGGCACACATCGTGGAGAGTCTTGACCGTGTATTCCCGTCATTTGTCGGCTCTCATCCCATAGCCGGGAAAGAGAACCCGGGCTATGTTCACAGCCAGGAAGATCTGTTCAAGAACGCCATGACCATCATCACCCCTTCTGCATCCACACGCCAGGAGTGTGTTGAAAAGGTGAAGCTGCTGTGGGAGACATGCGGCTCAAAGACACATATCATGGACCCTGAAAAACACGACCGGCTCATGGCTATTATCAGCCACATGCCCCACCTTTTAAGCTATGTATCCATGAGCATGGCAGGCAATCTCCACATCCACCGGCAGCTCTTGGGTGCAGGTTTCCGCGATTTCACCCGCATTGCCGCCTCAGACCCTCACATGTGGAGAGATATCTTTCTCGATAACAAAGAGAACATTCTGCCCCTCA
>JBEKLI010000151.1:0-5597 GCA_050010275.1 Desulfomonilia bacterium
CTGTACCCCTTGGCTGCTGCAACGAATGCCAGGCCGATGCCGGTATTACCGCTGGTGGGCTCGATGATAACCGTATCCTTGTTCAGAAGCCCCTGTTTCTCGGCAGCCTCGATCATGGCCACGCCTATCCGATCCTTCACACTGGAAAGCGGGTTGAAGAACTCACACTTGGCCAGGATGGTTGCATCAAGGCCTCGAGCTATACGATTTATCCGTACCAGGGGTGTATTTCCCACCGTCTTCGTTATGTCGTCATAGATCATGGTACTATCCTTTCCCATTGATCCGAGAATATGAATCGCGGCTAATGCTCTTACATCTTTTTTTATGGGTAACGCTAAAGCTCCACCCATCCTCCATCTGTTCACTGATCAGTGTTCACTGGTCACTATTTGAGCGCCTGCTCGATATCCGCAATGATGTCATCGATGTGTTCGATGCCGATGGAGAGCCTGATGAAATCCGGCGTAACGCCCGTGGCGAGCTGCTCTTTTTCAGAGAGCTGCTGATGGGTGGTCGTTGCCGGATGAATGGCCAGCGTCTTCGCATCCCCGATGTTTGCAAGGTGGGATATGAGCTTTAAGGAATTGATGAATCTCTTTCCTGCCTCGGCCCCTCCCTTGATACCGAAACCGATGATGGCGCCAGCACCCTTTTTGAGATACCGCTGCACCCGCTCGTATTCCGGGCTGGTTGTGAGGCCGGGATAGTTGACCCATGCTACTTTGGGGTGCTTCTCCAGGTATTTCGCCACAGTATACGCATTCTCCGAGTGCCTGGGCATCCTCAGGTGCAGCGTCTCCAGTCCCTGGAGGAAGAGGAAGGCATTGAAAGGGGACATGGCCGGTCCGAGATCGCGCAGCAGGGTGACGCGGGCCTTGATGATATAGGCCTGATTTCCCAGGGCATCGGAGAAATTCAGCCCGTGGTAGCTGGGATCGGGTTCCGTGATCAGCGGGAATTTCCCATTCTTCCAGTCGAACTTCCCGGAGTCAACGATGATGCCGCCGATGGAGGTCCCATGGCCGCCGATGAACTTGGTGGCAGAGTATATCGTGATGTCCACCCCATGATCGAATGGCTTCAGGAGGTACGGAGACACGGTATTGTCCAGTACAAATGGGACCCCGTTTGCATGGGCTATCTTTGCAATGCCATCGAGATCGGCCACATCCAGCTTCGGGTTGCCTATGGATTCGGCGTATATCGCCTTGGTCTTTTCTGTGATTGCCTTGTTCAGGGCATCGAGGTCGTTTGATTTGATGAACTTCACCTCAATACCCATCCGGGGGAAGGTGTAGTGGAAGAGGTTGTAGGTGCCGCCGTAGAGATTGTCCATGGACACGATCTCGTCCCCGGCCTTGGCGATATTCAAAAGTGCGAGGGTCGTGGCCGACTGTCCGCTGGAGACGGCCAGCGCCCCGATGCCGCCGTCGATGAGCGCCATCCTCTTCTCCAGGACATCGTTGGTTGGGTTCATGATGCGTGTATAAATGTTTCCGAATTCCCTGAGACCGAAGAGGTTGGCTGCATGGTCCGTATCCTTGAACTGGTACGAAGTGGTCTGATAAATGGGTACCGCCCGTGCTCCGGTCGTTGGGTCCGGGTCCTGGCCGCCGTGGAGCACCAGCGATTCTGTCTTCAACTGCCCGTCGATCTTACTCATAATATCACTCCTCTTCTGTTATCTTCTTAATTTATCTTAAGAGTAATCGCTCCTCCCCGCTGTACACATCCATCCTCGATCCCTTGACATGACCGGCAAGGGTGAGGTTCACCACTCGGGCCAGCTTCACCGCCTGGTTCGTGGGTGAGCCGAGGGCCGCTATGACAGGGATGCGGCACCTGAGGACCTTGGAGAGTATCTCCGAAGAGATCCTGCCCGTGGTAAGCATGATCTTGTCCGACAAATTCATGCCCAGGGAGAGTGCTTCGCCGATGACCTTGTCCAGGGCGTTGTGCCTCCCGATGTCGTCCCTGAAGATGAGGATGCGTTCCCGTGTGGCCAGGGCCCCGCTGTGCACGCCTCTTGTCCGGGTATGCTCGGGAGAGCCCTTGATGAATTCCTTCATGAGTGTTGATATCTCGGATGCATTCAGGACAAACCCATCTTCCAGCCTGGTCTTGTGGATGACATCCATTGGGTTATGGAAGATCACCCCCTTCCCGCAGCCCGAGGTGTAGACCCGCTTGAACACGAACTCGCTCCCGTCACCTTCGATCGCAACCGATACATTGAAGCGTTCTGTGTCGATGAGGATGGACTTCAAAGCAGTGTAATCCGGTATGACACCGGAGGTAAAAAGGAAGCCCGTGACAAGGTTTTTCAGATGGTCAGGGCTGCACAAAAGCGTTGCAAGCTCATTACCGTTGACCTCAATGGTGAGGGGAACCTCTTCGCTTATGTCCTCAACGACCCGTTTGGAAGAATCGTCCTGGATCTTGAGTATCTCGATGCCTTCCATAATTCACGACCTGTATATGAGCATCTTCTGGATGCACTTCTTTGCCTTGGCTATGGTCTCACGGGGCAGGGTGATCTCGTAGCGCATCTCCTCGAGTGCCCACAATACCTTTTCCAGGGTGGTGAGTTTCATGTTCGGACAGACCGCCTTATCCGAAGCCGGGTAGAAGGTCTTGTCGGGATTATTTTTGCGTATCCTGTGGAGGATGCCCACCTCGGTGGCCATGATGAACTCCTTTTCCTTCATCTCCTGGGCATACCAGCACATTCCTTCTGTAGACAGGACCTTGTCGGCGAGTTCCCTCACCCCCCGGGTGCACTCGGGGTGGGCCAGGACCACTGCTTCGGGGTGCAGCTCCTTCTGCCGCATGATATCCTCCGGCAGGATCCTGGCATGCGTGGGACAGAACCCTTTCCAGGTAATGAGCTCGTACCCCGTTTCATTCATCACATGATCCGCAAGGTACTGGTCCGGGACAAAGATGATCTCTTCCTTGTCCTCCATGGCATCCTTGACGATGCTCACTGCATTGGCCGAGGTGCAGCAGAGATCACACTCGGCCTTCACCTCTGCGGTGGTATTCACATAGCACAGAACCTTTGCCTTCGGGTGCTTCGCCTTTAAGTCCCGCAACTGATCGGCATTGATCATGTCGGCCATGGGACACCCGGCATTGATGTCGGGAATAAGCACGGTCTTCCTGGGGGACAGGATCTTGGCCGTCTCCGCCATGAAGTGGACTCCGCAGAACACGATGAGCTGTGCATCAGTGCCTGCGGCCTGGATGCTCAACCCCAGGGAGTCACCCACAAAGTCTGCTATGTCCTGTATCTCGGGGAGCTGGTAGTTGTGTGCGAGGATGATAGCATTCTTCGCCCTCTTGAGTCTCAGGATTTCATCAACGATCCCCATTCATTCTCCTTATCTTTAAGGACATTGTCCCGATTTTTCCAATGGCGGCGCGCAAGGAAATGATCCATCACCTTGTCGCTATAGAGCTTCAATTGATTGCCCATCACTTAAGCCCTCCTTCTGTACAGGGGAGAAATAGCTCTAAGCTTCTTCACGATTGCAGGCAGCACCTCGATGATGCGCTCGATCTCATGGTTTGTGGTATTTCTCCCGAGAGTAAGGCGCAATGATCCGTGGGCAAACTCATGGGGCTGACCGATGGCAGTCAGGACATGCGAGGGCTCAAGGCTCGATGAGGTACAGGCAGAACCGGTGGAGACCGCTATGCCTTCCATGTCCAGGGTGAGCATCATGGCCTCGCCCTCGACGTATGCTATCGAGATGTTCGCATTGCCGGGCAGTCTCATGGCCGGATGTCCGTTGAGGCGGCTGTCTTCAATGGACGAGAGCAGGTTTTCGATGAGGCAGTCCCTCAGGGCCGACTGCCGGGCGGACTCGGGTGTCATCTCTTCCCTTGCGAGCTCAATGGCCCTGCCGAACCCAACGATACCCGGGACATTGAGGGTCGAGGCCCTGCGGCGGCGCTCCTGATCCCCGCCATGGAGCAGCGGAGCAATGCGCGTTCCCTTGCGGATATAGAGCATGCCCACCCCCTTGGGGCCATAGAGCTTGTGGCCGGATGCGCTCAGCAGATCTACATTCAGCGCATCGACATCGATGGGGTAGTGCCCGAGGGTCTGTACCGCGTCGGTATGGAAATAGATGCCGTGATCGCGGGCTATGGTTCCGATATCTGCAATGGGCTCTATCGTGCCGATCTCATTGTTCGCATGCATGATAGAGATCAGGATGGTCTTGTCCGTGACGGCCTTTTTCACATCATCCGGATTTACAAGGCCGTATTCATCAACGCCCAGATATGTCACAGAGAATCCTTGCGCCTCAAGGAATTTGCATGTCTCAAGCACGGCATGATGTTCGATTGCAGAGGTTATGATATGGTTGCCCTTGTCCTTCCGGGCAAGCGCCACCCCCTTGAGGACAAAGTTATCGCTCTCGGTACCGCCGCTGGTGAATACGATCTCTTCAGGCTTTGCACCGATGATGGATGCCGCATGATCCCTGGAATTTTCTATAGCCCCCTTTGCCTCCTGGCCGAAGGAGTGGAGGCTCGATGCGTTTCCGTAGTCCTGAGTCATATACGCCAGCATGGCCTGAGCGACCTCAGGGGCTACCGGAGTAGTTGCTGCATGGTCGAGGTATATCCTGTCCATATTGATAGACGCAGCCTAGATGTGATACATCGCGGCGCGCTCCCCCTTTTCCCTGCTCTTTTTGACCAGGTCCTCCAGGGTAATGGAGCCCAGTGTCTGGGAAATGCTGTCGGAGAGGGTTGTCCAGAGATCCCTGCTTGCGCAGGTATCCGAGCGTGAACAGGCTGACGGGTTCTTCACGCAATCCACCAGGCAGGTATCGCCTTCGAGTACATCCACGATCTCCTTCAAGGTGATCTCCGATGCAGGCTTTGCCAGGGTATATCCCCCATGCGCCCCGCGCTGCGAATTTACGAGCCCGGCTGCCTTCAGGGGGATGATGATGAGACTCAGGTACTTCTCCGAGATCTCTTCTTCCTTGGCGATTTCCCTGAGATACACCGAGCTCCTGGTGCTGTTCAGTGCCAGCTCGAGCATGAGCCGCACCCCGTACCGTGACCTGGTAGATAGCTTCATGGGATCCCCTCGAATTACTTTAATTACTATCGATTAACTAGTGTATAACCATCTGCAACGCTTGTCAAGGGATTTACCGAAACAGATATACTCCACGGTCATGGTCATATTCACTTTGCCGTGTCTCTTGATTCCCATGACAAGGAGATTATAAAGACCATTGCATCGCTTCTCGTTCACCATGATCAGGGGTTCAACACATTTTTTTAGTTGACAGCTATCGATATTTTTATTACTATCATATCAATAGAATTAATAGACATTAAAAATGAGCAAGGAAAATTAAAGGACTATTCCTAAAAGGATCAAAAGAAAAGTAAGCTTCCCAAAGGAGGCCTTTATGGGCACGTTTTTTAACGACAACACGTTATCAATCGGCAATTCGCCACTGGTCAAGATCAATAGGCTATCCAAAGGGCTGGGCGCCACCATATTAGCCAAGATAGAGGGACGCAATCCTGCCTATTCGGTCAAATGCCGCATCGGCGCC
>JBEKLI010000152.1:0-5575 GCA_050010275.1 Desulfomonilia bacterium
CGTCTTCGGCTTATTTGTCTGCATTGAACAACCCCCTGCGCAGCCAGTTGATGAAGTCCATCTGGAACTGGTCCATCTGTGCGCTGGTATGGGCAATGAGGCTCGTGAAGTAGTTGTAGAAGAGCACGGCCGGAATGGCCACAAAGAGTCCAGCAGCCGTCGCGATGAGTGCCTCGGATATGCCGGGCGCCACGGTGGCAAGGTTTGCGGACCCCATGAGCCCGATGTGCCTGAAGGAATCCATGATCCCCCAGACAGTCCCGAACAGCCCGATAAAGGGGCTTGCATTGCTGATGCTCGCGAGAAACCCCAGGCCATAAGAGAGGTCCATACTCTGCCGTGCATGGGCATTGCCCAGCCTGGCCTCGATGTTCACCAGCATGGCCTGGTTGACCATGCCTGTCTTTCCTGTAAGCTTGCTTACTTCATCCATGGCTTCTTCAAACATCTTGGAAACGGGGCAGGCACCTACTTTGACAGCTGTCTCCTTGATCTTCGCCATGCTGCTGCTTTTGGAGACTATGTCCAGTATTGCCTTTGCCCTCTTGCGGGCCCTGGCAAACATGATCCACTTCTGGATAATGATACCCCATGAGAATATGGAAAATATGAAGAGGACCAGTAACACGAGTTTAACCACAGGGGCAGCATCCACGATCATGGCCCCGATATTACCCCTGAACTGGGCTGTAGCTGCATATGCAGTGGATGTCAGTAATGGCATTCACAACCTCCTTAAATTTTGTTTGGGTATAAAAGTTATATTATCAGCCATGACCTCACCTCGCCCGGCTCGGGTCTTTGGGTAGCGTAATAATAAACGTCGTGCCCCCGGGAGTTGAGGCGAAGGTGATGGCACCCGAATGAAGCTTGATGATCCGATACGAGATGGAAAGCCCAAGCCCGATACCTTTGGGTTTTGTAGTGAAGAACGGATCGAAGATCCTGCCCTTCACATGATCGGATATACCCTTGCCCGTATCGGACACCAAGATCTCCATACGGTCATCCCTGTCGGTGAGATGGACCTCCATCCTGCCGCCGAACTCCATGGCCTGGACGGCATTGATGAATACATTCATGAGGACCTGCTGTATCATGTGGGGATCGGCCTTGATCATTGCCCTCTTGGGCGGATGGAACTCGATGATCTCCACATGGTTTTCACGGGCCGTATCCTGCACCATGTACACGCCACTCTCGATGATCTTCTTGAGGTCGCATGAGACGATGGAGAGTTCCCTGGGTTTGGCAAAATCGAAAAAATTGAGCAGCAGTTTGTTCAACCGGTCGATCTCTAAAATGATGCGTGAGACATAGGCCCTGCGGTGATCACCAACCTCCAGCTCCTCATTCAAGGCCTGCGCAGTGGTTTTGATCCCGGCCAGAGGATTGCGTATCTCATGGGCGATACCCGAGGTAAGCTCGCCCACGGATGCGAGCTTATCCATCTTCAGGATCTCTTTCTGGAGCTGATGGATCTCGGTGATGTCCGAGAGGAATACCACGAAGCCGCCCTTCTTGAGCTTATGCTTGCTCAGCCGGATGGTTATCCGTTCGCTCCCCTTGGTCCGGATCATGGTCTCTTTTTTAAATGAATCGCGGTCTATGAGGCCGTCCACATTGATCTCCTGAAGACTTGTTTCATCAATACCCAGATAGTCCAATGCGGCCCTGTTTGCATAGGTCACGTTACCATCTTTATCCGCGAGCATGACGCCTGCGGGCAGCATTTCAAGAATCTCCCTAAGGACGTCCTTATCCATGGAACCCATATAGCCAAGTCCCCTCAAAACTTCCAGAGAAATCTCTTCCAAGCATGGCACTTTTTTCATAGCCTTGGTATTCATTTAATATTTTGATATTTCATAATAAAATACTAACAAAATAGTGAAACTTCATGTTGACTTTAATATACCATTTAATATATAGGCCTAAAGTGTCAATAAGTGTCATGGGGTGGGAGCAAGCGGTGCTGAAAGGGCATTACATTAATTCCATTAATGAGAAGGGTCGGTTAAGCATCCCCTCAAAGTTCAGGGATGTCCTGAAAGAATGGGGAACCGAGAACCTTATAGTCACCAAGAGCATCGATCCCTGCCTTCTGGCGTTCGCCCCCGATGACTGGGAGCGGGTGGCAAAACTGGCCTCGGGACTTTCCAATGTGAAAAGGGAAGATATCTGGTTCAAACGGCATGTCGTCGGCTCGGCCGAAGAATGTCTCCTCGATGCACAGGGCAGAATCCTCATCCCGTCCGGCCTGCGCGAGTATGCAGACCTCAAAAAAAAGTGTCTGTTGGTGGGTATTGTGGACCGCATCGAGATCTGGGATCAGGACACGTATAACAAGAGCATGGAGGAGGCACTCGAAGACTCCGAGAAGTTGCGCGAAGGGCTTGCGAAGCTCGGTCTGTAAGACGATGGAGCACACAAGCGTACTTCTTAGGGAGGTCTTGGATGTGATGAGGCCCCATAGTGGCGGGAGATATTTCGACGGCACCCTCGGTGGCGGGGGTCACGCCCGTGCCATCCTTGAAGCCAGTTCTCCCGGCGGCGAACTCGCCGGATGCGACCTCGACCTTGAGGCAGTTTCACGACTCAAAGAGTCCCTGGCACTTTATGGCACCCGCTCCCATTTATTTTGTGCCAACTACACCGAGATAGACCGCTTATGCTCCCAACTCGGATGGGAACATATCGACGGGGTTCTCCTCGATCTCGGGATGTCATCCCTTGAGCTTGATGATGCCGAGCGGGGGTTCTCCTTTTCCACCGAAGGCCCTCTCGATATGCGGTATAATCAAGATCAAAAGCTCGATGCATACGCGGTGGTGAATACCTACGATGAAGACACGCTCGGCCGGATCGTCTCCATCTACGGAGAAGAGCGCTTCGCAAGGAGGATTGTCCGCCGAATTATTGAATCCAGGCCCGTTGCCACTACAAAGGCACTTGCTGCAATTATCAGTGCAGCCATTCCCAGAAGGCTCTGGCCGAAGAGGATCCACCCTGCAACAAGGACCTTCCAGGCCATCCGCATGGAAGTCAACTCCGAACTTGATAACCTTAAAGGTTTTCTGACCAAGGCTGCGGCATTACTCTCAAAAGACAGTGTGATGGCGATAATCTCATTCCATTCACTCGAAGACCGTATCGTCAAGCAGTTCTTTGCGGGTACCTCGACCACCCTCCTGAGCCGCCGGGGACTTCCCATGCCACAGGAAACCCCGGCGGTCATTTTTACCCGGATCACGAAGAAACCCGTTATGGCTTCGTTAGAAGAGATCAGAGCAAACCCCAGGGCCCGAAGCGCCCGGTTACGGGCCGCACGGAGGATGTCGTGAGGGCCCTGAAAACAGAGGGAATCCTTCCATTCGGCATGGCGATGCTCCTCTTCCTGATGGTCTGGGCCATGTTCCATGTCTGGACGCGGCATATGGTCACCGAGTTGGGATATTCTCTCTCCCAAGAAGAGGCGGCCAAGGAACAGTTATTGAGCGACAACAAGGCCTTGAAGATAGAGATCTCTACACTCAAGAGCTCGAAAAGACTTAAGCTCATTGCCGAAAGTCAACTCGGACTAACCCTCCCCAAACCGGAACAGGTGGTGTACCTATGGCTGGACGAATAAGGGGCATCCAGATCTTTCTCGTGGTCATGCTCGCCGCCATCGGTGTGAGGGCGTTTGAGTTGCAGGTCATCCACTCCGAGTCTATCATCACCAAGGCCCACAAACGGTTCGATCATGCCGTCGAGCTGAACCCTCACCGGGGAACCATCTTTGACCGGGCAGGACAGCCCCTTGCCATTAGCCTTGAAATGAAATCAGTGGCCGCCAATCCGCGGATCATCGAGGACCCGGCCCGGGCCGCATGGCAGCTCGGGAAGGCCTTAGGGATAGAGAGGAAGTACCTGGAGAAGAGGCTCGCCGAAGACAGATATTTTGTGTGGATCAAAAGGCAGGTCACTCCCAATGAGGTGGAGGCCGTCAAGGCCCTCAAGATTAAGGGCATCGGGTTCTACGATGAAGCCAAGCGGTTCTATCCGGAGAGCGAATCGTGCGCAAACTTGATCGGGTTCGTCGGCATAGATGGTAAGGGGCTCGAGGGACTTGAGCTCTCCTACGATATGCCCCTTAAGGGCATGGAGCGCAAGATCGGTGTCCACCGCGACGGTATGGGCAGGATCATATACGCACGGGGCCTCCAGGGTGATGAGGTAAAAGACGGCAATACCCTGTGGCTTACCATAGACAAGAGGATACAGTACATCGCCTTTCAGGAACTGAAGAAGGCTGTCGTCAACAACAAGGCGCAATCGGGGTTCGTCATCATTACAAACCCGTCGACCGGCGATATCCTTGCAATGGCCTCCTGCCCGAGCTTCGACCCGAACAAGGGAAGCTTCAGCCACCTTGCAGGCCACACAAACATGGCCATTACTCATCCATTCGAACCCGGCTCGGTGATCAAGCCCTTTTGGGTAAGTTGGGGGCTGGATAAAAGGATGTTCAATGTAACAAGGAGCGTCTTCTGCGAGAACGGTTCATTCACCTTTCATAGGATCACCATCCACGACCATGAGAAATACGGATGGCTGCCGGTAAACGACATCATTAAATTCAGCAG
Organism: Desulfomonilia bacterium; assembly: GCA_050010275.1. Lineage (GTDB taxonomy): Bacteria > Desulfobacterota > Desulfomonilia > UBA1062 > UBA1062 > MWEI01. Next base: position 4,629 of record JBEKLI010000152.1, read on the forward strand.
CAATATCGGCATCGCAAAGCTCATGGAACCTATCAATGCCGGCGATATGTATACCTGCCTCCAGGCCTTCGGTTTTCTCGACACAACCGGAATCGATTTCCCTGGTGAGCCGCCGGGCATGGTTAGAGACCCGGGTGCATGGACCAGTGTGGACAAGGCCACCATCTCCTTCGGACAGGGTTTTGCCGTAACCGGCATCCAGCTGATCACTGCATTTAATGCCATGGTCAACGGGGGTATGATCATGAGGCCCTTCATTGTTGAGCGCATCAGCGATGCCAAGAACGCCCCTGTCCTGGAAACCAGGCCTACCATAATGAGAAAAATTCTCTCGAAGGAGGCCTGCGATCAGATTGTCGGGGTTATGAAATCCGTCACATTAAAGGGCGGCACCGGCGAATCGGCCAATATGCCTACCTTCCAGGTCTTCGGCAAGACCGGAACCTGCTCGGACAAGGGAACCCGCTTCGGCTGGTTCGCCTCTTATTCCGACTCGCCCCAGGGCAGCCTGGTGACCGTCTTCTTCCTCGAAGGCGGCCGGGCCACCTTCGGGCCCCACGCGGCAGAATTGACAGGCGAGTTCTACAAGAACCTTTGGGACCGCAACTACTTCGCGGAGAAGAATCCCGCGCAAGCTTCCGTTGCGTTGCCTGCCTCCGGTTTGCAGAGCCAGCCGTAGAGCGCGCTCTTCCCAGCTTGACGAAACCATAAAGGAGACCGCCTGCGGGCGGCCTTCTTTTGGCCGATTGCCAGTCATTGCCCTCGTCCCATGAAGCGATTTCGCTCCTGAATCATCCGATAGGATGAGACCCCCAGTCTCTCGCCCGCCTTTGGCCGGACGGAGAGATAGGGCGGTCCGATTCCCCGCACGCAAAGACAGGATCCTCCCTATGGCTTTGCCGGAACACATTCTGCTCACGTACGGCTACATCTTGCTATTCGCCTGG
>JBEKLI010000153.1:0-5569 GCA_050010275.1 Desulfomonilia bacterium
CCGATAGGCCTGCCGATGGAGTCGAAGAAGGCCTTGAAATCCAGGATCGCGCCATCGGCCTTCTTCACATCGCCCTTGCCCGGGTAGAGATCATAACGCTCAGCATAATCCTGGGGCGTGAACACGGGCATGAAGATATTGGCACCTGCCTGGAATGCCTTTTTTCTGCTTACCCCATCCAGCACCCCGAGCGCCGTTGTGGAGGGGATGTTGGTATCCCTGGTAACCAGGCGGATCACAGAGAGCAGCTTGAGCACCTGGAGCGTATCCCCTGGGAGATGCTTTCTCAAAGGGGTATGCTCATGGGGAATGAAAGGCCCGATGCCGATCATGTCCGCATTAAGCTCTTTTATCAGGAGCACGTCATCTGCAAGGTCTTCCACGGTCTGACCCGGCAGCCCCACCATGCATCCCATGCCTACTTCATAATCAAGCTCGCGGAGCCACCTAAGACACTGGATCCTGTCATCGAGCGTCCGGTCAGGGCAGAGAAATGCAAAAAGCTTTGGGGATGCCGTTTCATGCCTGAGCAGGTATCGCTCGGCACCGGCTTGCCTGAAGGCCTTAAGGTCTTCATATGATCGCTGCCCCAGTGAGAGGGTTACGGTCAATGCAGTCTCATCCTTGATCCGGGATATGATCCCGCACATGCGATCTTTGCTATAGTGCGGGTCTTCACCGGACTGCAGGACCACCGTGCCGCATCCCCTTCGCTCAATGGCCCTGGCAAGGCTAAGGATCTCATCATCATCCATGCGATAACGCTCTGTATCGACATTGTCCCTGCGCAGGCCGCAGTAGAGGCAGTTGTTCCTGCAATAATTGGAGAACTCGATGATGCCCCTTAAGAATATCTCATCGCCCACATATTTCTTGCGGACGCGGTCTGCGGCCTGAAAGAAGACATCGATGTCCGCAGGGTCACTCAATGACAAGAGCTTTATGATCTCATCGCGATTAAGCTCATGGCCTTGCTCAGAGAGCAAGATCATCCCTTGAGCCGTATCAGATGTACAAGTCATGCTGTCCATGTTCAATCTTTTCCAGGCGGTCTTGGAGCAGATCTTTCACCTTTTCATCATCTGTCTCCTTCAAGAGCTGATGGATAAGCTTCTTCCCTGCTTCTTTCGTCTGTGCGGAAGCATAGTCTTCGAGGTATTCCTTGAAGGTTAAGATTGCATTGGTCCGGCAGAATTTCTGGATAAGCCCCGGCTTTGCCAGGTCCATAAAGTCCTCGCCCACCCTTCCGAGCCGGTAGCAGGCGGTGCAGAAACTCGGGATATGTCCGTGGGTGGTGATGTCGTAGATCACTTCATCAAGGGTCCGGGTGTCGCCCAAGTTGAACTGGGCCGCCCTGAACCCGTCGCCGCCATCCTCCTGGTAACCGCCGGGATTGGTGCGGGAGCCTGCGCTTATCTGGGAGATCCCCAGGTCGAACACCTCGCTCCTGAGCTCGGGCCGCTCTCTCGTGGAAAGGATCATGCCGGTGTAGGGGACTGCAAGCCGGATGATGGCAACCAGCTTCTTGAATTCATCATCGGTTACGGGCATGGGCGGTGTGATGGCTGCAGGTGCATTCAAGGCCGGCTCTAGCCTGGGTATCGAAATGGTGTGAGGTCCCACGCCGTAGACCTCTTCAAGGTGCAGCGCATGGTGAAGCAGTCCCAACACTTCATATTTATGATCATATAATCCGAAGAGCGCACCGATACCCACGTCATCGATCCCTCCCTCCATGGCCCTGTCCTGCGCGGTCACCCTCCAGGTGAAATCGGCCTTGGGCCCGCTCGGATGCATCTCCTTGTAAGTTGCATGATGATACGTTTCCTGGAAAAGTACATAAGTCCCTATCTTGGCAGCCTTGAGCCTTTGGAAGTCTTCTACGCTCTGGGGTGCGATCTCAACGTTGATGCGCCGTATCTCCCCGCCATGTTCCGTGGTCGTGGCGTATGCCGTCTCGATGGCCTCGATGAAATAATCCATGGAACTCTTCTTATGATTTTCACCGCAGAGCATCAGCAGCCGCTTGTGCCCTTCCCTCTCCAGCGTCCTCACCTCGTCGGCTATCTCATCCATGGTCAGCGCCCTGCGCCTCAGCTCCTTGTTGTCTCTCCGGAAGCCGCAGTAGAGGCAGTTGTTTGAGCAGTAGTTGGAGATGTACAGCGGGGCGAAGAGCACAAGACGGTTTCCGTAGATGCTCCGCTTGATGGATCTCGCAGTCGTATAGATCTCTTCGATGAGGTCCTGGTCTTCGGTTTGGAGGAGAACCGCCACCTCATCAGGTGAGAGCCCGTGAAGCTCATGCGCCTTGTTGATGATCTCCATCACCCTGTCTTTTGCAGGGTTCTTTGCACGCTCCAGCGTTTCTTGGATGAGTGTATCGTTGATGAAATCCTGCATGGTTTCCTCCTCATGCCTTTGTCAGGACCGATTTGACCTCAACCTCCGGCAGTGATCCGAGCTTGCCTGTCAAGGCTCCGATATCGTCGGTGGTGCCGTGAATGATGAGTGCAATGATGTTGATTCCTTTCGGTTCATAGGGAATACCCATACGGCCGATGATGCAATCGCCGTATTGGGTTAATATTTCATTCACCCTCATCGCCGTCTCTTTTCTCTTATGGATGATAATACTCACCACACCGATTCTCCGTGACTTTTCTTCCATGTGTTTTCTCCTGCATGAAAAAAGGGCCTTTACCCGCGAGATAGGGTAAAGGCCCTTTTGAGAGTCCTTCTTATACCCTCAAGGTCAGTCTCTAAACCTCCCTCGCAGGCCGATTAATGGTTATATTTTATTTGTCTCTTACTTCACTCACTCCCTGCTTCTTGTGGGGCATGTCTGTCCCTCTCTTTACATAATGGGTGTGCAGCAACTCATGGGATTTGTGGCCCAGAGGCTTCTCCAGGAAGATCTCGTAAATCTTCTTAACAGACGGGTTCTCGTGAGACTGGCGGAATTTCTGGACCGAACCGTCGTCCTTATACAAGGCAGCGGCCCTCGTGATCCTCTTCTCATTGCTCGGTGCAATGGGCTGTCCGCCACCGGATACACAGCCGCCCGGGCAGCACATGACCTCGATGAAGGCGTAGTCTGCCGATCCATCGCGGATCTTGTCCATGAGCTTGCGTGCATTGCCGAGCCCGTGGGCCACGGCGACCTTGACCTTGCCCAGCTTCCCCACTTCCACAGCGGCTTCCTTGACGCCTTCCAGGCCGCGCACCGGGGTGACATCGAGGCTAGCAAGGTTGGTTCCGGTGACGAGGGCGTACACGGTCCTCAGTGCCGCCTCCATAACGCCGCCGGTGGCGCCGAAGATAGTCGCCGCACCGGTATACTCGCCGAGCGGGTTGTCATAATCACTGTCCGGCAGACTTGCGAAGTCGATGCCTGCCTGCTTGATCATGCGGGAGAGCTCACGGGTGGTGAGCACGTAGTCCACGTCCTGATACCCGCTGTCATTCATCTCGTCGCGCTGGCATTCGTATTTCTTTGCCGTGCACGGCATGACGGAGACCGACACGATGTCCTTGGGGTCAATCCCCGCCTGCTGGGCATAGTATGACTTGATGAGGGCGCCCATCATCTGCTGGGGCGACTTGCAGGTGGACAAGTTGTCGAGAAGGTCCGGATAGAAGTGCTCGCAGAACTTGATCCAGCCTGGTGAGCACGAGGTGATCATGGGCAGCTTGCCGCCCTCATTCACCCTCTGCAGCAGCTCGCTGCCTTCCTCCATGATGGTGAGGTCGGCGGTGAAATTGGTGTCGAATATCTTGTCGAACCCCAGGCGCCTGAGCGCGGTAAGCATTTTTCCTGTGACCAGCGAGCCCACGGGCATGCCGAGATCCTCGCCGAGGGCGGCGCGGATGGCCGGGGCCTCCTGGACAACCACGTGCTTGGTAGGGTCCTGCAGGGCGGCCCATACCGCCTCGGTATCGTCCTTCTCATAGAGTGCACCCACCGGGCAAGCCAGCACGCACTGGCCGCACATGGTGCAGTTGGTCTCGATCAGGGGCATGTCGAACGGCGGGCCGATGAACACCTTGTCGCCCCGGAATGAAGGCTGCAGGACACAGGCGGTCTGGATCTGTTCGCACACGGTCACGCAGCGGTAGCACTTGATGCATTTTGAAGAGTCACGCACGATGGAAGGGCTTGACTGGTCGAGATGCTTCTCCTTGGTTGCAGGATATTCGAAACGGACAGACCTTAAGCCTACGGCCTCGGCCACCTTCTGGAGCTCGCAGCTGCCATTGCGGATACAGATGTTGCAGTCTGTTGGATGGTTCGCCAGAAGCAGCTCGACATTGAGCTTCCGGGCATGTCTTACACGCTCGGTAGTAGTCTTCACGATCATACCCTCGGCCGCCGGGAACACACATGAAGCAACCAGGTTTCTCTGGCCTTCCACCTCGCACAGGCAGACCCTGCAGGCGCCCGGTGTATGGCCTATTTCGGTCCAGGCACACAACGTGGGGATATTAATACCCACCGTCTTGGCAGCTTCAAGAATGGTGCTGCCCTCTTTTACATTAACTTTTATAGTATCAATTGTCAGATTAACCATTACCTCTCTCCTGTCGTCTCATCCTAGAGCTCTGCGTCGCAGCGCAGGCACCTGCAGGCCTCTTTGTAGGCAGTTTTCTTGGAATAACCCAGTTCCACCTCTTTGAAGCTGATCATGCGCTCCGACTTCTTGAGCTCGGACATCTTGCCTCTGGGGGTCTCGATGACCTCCTCATCCACCTCGAAGGGGATTTCGATCTCTTCCTCGGGCGGCATCCTGTAGGCAGGTTCGTTGTTTTTGGCGCGGATAAAACCGTCGACATCATCGGCCGTCTTGTGCCCCATGGCAATGGCCTCCACCACGGTGGCCGGGCCGCTGGCCGCATCACCTGCGATGAACACGTTCTCTGCCGTCGTCTTGTTCCTGGCCTTGCCCAGCGTCTTTATGCCGCCCCTCTTGTCGAGGTTGACATCAGATCCGGCTGCGATGAACGAGGCATCGGTATTCTGAGAAATGGCCGGGATGATCGTGTCAACGGAAAGCACGTATTCGCTGCCTTGAATTGCTTTTGGCTTGCGCCTGCCGGAGCGGTCGAACTCACCCAGCTTCATGCGTTGGCATTCGACACCGGCGAGTTTGCCGTTCTTGCCGATGAGCTTCACGGGTGCTACGAGGTATTCTATCTTCACACCCTCGTGCTCAGCCGCAACGATCTCGTTCTCCCACGCGGGCATGTCTTTGCGCTCGCGGCGGTAGAGGATGGTAACGTCCTTTGCGCCGAGGCGGATGGCGGTGCGGGCCGCATCGATGGCGGAGTTGCCGCCGCCCACGATGGCGACCTTGGAACCTATATTCACCTTCTTGCCCAGGTTGACTTCGCGGAGGAACTCTACCGCGCCCCAGACACCTGAGAGGTCTTCGCCTTCGATGTCGAGCTTCCAGCTCTTCTGGGCGCCCGCGGCAATGACGATCACATCGTAGTCCTTGCGGATCTGTTCAAAGGATATGTCCTTACCGACCCGGGTGCTTGTCTTGATCTCAACACCGAGAGCGCGGATATC
>JBEKLI010000154.1:0-5554 GCA_050010275.1 Desulfomonilia bacterium
TTTCGATCACCTGCTCTGTGTTGATCCACAGCGTCTATTTTACCCAAGAGTTCGTATATGAATGCGATGTGTCGGGAACAATCGCGATCGTTCCCTATTTGTGCAATCTAAGACTTCCCCCGGCCTCTATTATCGGTTAATATAAGAGAGTTAATATAAAAAGAAACGGTCGTGACCGTTCCCCACTTATTGTTGGTTGAACGGCCCATTCATGCCATGAAAAAATCACCGAGGGGGGTAAATCCTCATATGGGAGTGCATCATCTTGCAGGCAAGCCGGCACCATCTGAGATGCTTGTGAATGTACAGGCACTCAATGATGCCTACTATTCGTTTCATCCTGACCCGACTGTTTCCAGCCACCGGGTGTCATTCGGCACTTCGGGCCACCGGGGCTCTTCCCTTTCTTGCAGTTTTAACGAGGACCATATCCTTGCCATTACCCAGGCCATCTGCGACTATAAGAAAGGGCTGTCAATCGACGGGCCGCTTTTCCTGGGCAAGGATACCCATGCACTCTCTGAGCCGGCCTTCCGGACGGCACTGGAGGTTCTTGCAGCCAATGCCGCAACAGTCATGATCGCCGAGGGCGGGGGATTCACGCCTACGCCTGTGATATCACATGCCATTCTTGATTATAATAGAGGCAGGAAAAGTTCTTTTGCAGACGGCATCGTGGTCACGCCGTCCCACAACCCGCCCGAAGACGGGGGGTTTAAGTACAATCCGCCCGAGGGAGGACCTGCGGACACGAATATCACCGCATGGATTGCCCGAAGGGCCAATGAACTCCTCGAAGGCCATAATGCCCAGGTGAGGCGCATACCCTTTGAGCGAGCCATCAAGGCGCCCACCACGACTCCGTATGATTACATCGGCCCGTATGTGGAAGGGCTCTCCAGTATCATCAACATGGATGCCGTATCTTCGGCCGGACTCAGGCTTGGCGCAGACGCACTGGGCGGCTCGGGTTTCGCCTTCTGGCCGCACATAGCGGGGCGTTATGGGCTTGATATTGAGCTTATGCATGGCAAGGCCGACCCGACTTTCAGCTTCATGACCGTGGATCACGACGGCAAGATCAGGATGGACTGCTCTTCGCCCTATGCCATGGCAGGTCTCATCGGTCTGAGAGAAAGTTTCGACCTCGCCTTCGGGAACGACCCCGACTTTGACCGGCACGGTATTGTTACAAAGACAGGCGGGCTCATGAATCCGAACCACTACCTCTCGGTTGCCATTGAATACCTTTTTACAACCAGGGAGAAATGGGGGAAGGATGCCTCTGTCGGCAAGACCCTGGTAAGCAGCTCCATGATCGACCGCGTCGCTCATCAATTAGGCAGATCGCTCGTTGAGGTGCCTGTGGGGTTCAAATGGTTCGTTAAGGGTCTTATAGACGGATCTTTAGGCTTTGGCGGGGAGGAGAGCGCCGGTGCATCGTTTCTGCGCATGGACGGCACGGTATGGACAACGGACAAGGACGGTATCATCATGGACCTTCGTGCCGCCGAGATGATGGCAATACGGGGGAAGGACCCTCACGAGCTCTACAAGGATCTTGAGACCAGGTTCGGCGCTTTTGTTTATGAGCGTATCGATGTCCAGGCGACCCAGGCTCAGAAGAGTGTGCTCGGAAAGCTTTCTCCCGGAATCATCACCCAGAAGGATCTTGCCGGCGACCCGATTGTCGAGATCCTGAACGAAGCCCCTGCCAACCGTTCTCCCATCGGCGGGATCAAGGTGGCCACAGAGGCTGGGTGGTTTGCAGCACGGCCCTCGGGCACCGAGGATGTGTATAAGATCTATGCGGAAAGCTTCAAGGGGCAGGGGCATCTAAAGCAGCTTCAGGAAGGCGCACGCAACCTCATCTCCCAGGTTTTTATCCATGCAGGGATCTGAGGTTTCAGCATGCTCATTCACCGGGACATTAGGCTTCGTCGATCTAATCCGTAAGGTATGAAGGATAAAAAACGGATGGCGAGACAACTTACCCACAATCAGATTTCGCCGGGACATATCGCCATGAGCAGAATGTTCATGGACCTTGGGAAATACCTCATCCTGGTCACCCTGGTCGTTCTCCTCATGATCAAGGGGACCACCACACTAGGATATAACTGGCAATGGTACCGGGTCCCCAGGTATCTCTTCACAAAAACAGATGCCGGTCTTATTGCGGGGCCTCTTTTGAAGGGGCTCATGGTAACGTTTCGCATAACAGGAGTGAGCCTGGTGATGGCATTTGCTATCGGACTTGTAACGGTTTTGATGAGGCTTTCCAGCTCGTTCTCCGCCAGGGCACTTGCAAGGGCATATCTGGAGCTGATCAGAAATACCCCGCTGCTCATCCAGCTCTTCTTGCTCTACTTTGTCATCTCACCCATTGTGGGTATCGGGGCCTTTTCGTCGGCAGTGCTCGCCTTGAGTCTTTTTGAGGGGGCCTACATCTCCGAGATCTTTCGGTCAGGGATCGAGTCCATATCCAAGGGACAGTGGGAAGCCGGCTTAAGCTCGGGGCTGTCCACCTTTGAAGCGTACCGCTTCGTTATCCTGCCGCAGGCGGTCCGCCGGATCCTTCCACCACTGACAAGCCAAGCCGTGTCACTTATCAAGGACTCGGCCCTTGTGAGCACAATAGCCATCTATGACTTGACCATGCAGGGTCAGGCCATAGTGGCGGAGACATTTTTGGTCTTTGAAATCTGGTTCACCGTGGCGGCAATTTATCTGGTCATCACCATGAGCCTCTCGACAGTTGCGCATGAGATGGAAAAGAGAATGACAGCGGTGAGATCATGAAGAAGGAGATATTGAGAGCACCTCAAGACGGTTGGTTTGAAAAGGATTGGTTGGGTAAGGGAAAAGAGTGGATATTCATTCTTCGAAAGAAAAAGTGGTGTATCACATCAAAAGAATTTCCAACATAATGAAGCGACAGTAATTAAATAAGGAGGGATTATTCATATGAAAAACAAGAGAGTTTTAATAACGGCGGCTCTCGTGCTTGTCATCATTTTGTGCGCAGGGCTGTTGATTGCAGCCAAGAGCGTCAGGGATGAACTTTTGAGCCAGAGCACCATCGAGCAGGTGCTCCAGAGGGGGGTGCTCAGGGTGGGGATGTCTACCTTTGTGCCTTGGGCCATGAAGGATAAACAAGGCAACCTTGTGGGCTTCGAAATCGATGTGGCCAAGAGGCTGGCACAGGATATGGGCGTCAAGGTGGAGTTTGTGCCTACCAAATGGTCGGGAATCCTTCCGGCGCTGCTCACAGGCAAGTTCGACATGATTATCGGCGGCATGGGTATAACACCCGAACGGAACCTCAAGGTGAATTTCTCCCAGCCGTATGATTATACAGGCATGTCCATTGTAGCCAGCAAGAAACTCGCCAAGGGGTTTAAGACATTATCGGACTTCAACAAACCCTCCGTGACGATCGCTGCCAGGATCGGGACTACAGCGGCAGCAGCGGCCAAGAAACTTACCCCGAATGCCAATCTCAGGCTCTTCGATGACGAATCCCAGGCCGTACAGGAGCTGCTGAACGGACGCGTCCATGCCCTGATTGCATCGGCCCCTCTGCCTGCCTTCCAAGCCCTTGAATACCCGGACAAGCTCTTCCTGCCGCTGAAGGAAAATTTCACCCGTGAGCCCATCGGGTTTGCCATTGTCAAGGGTGATGTGGATACCCTGAACTTCCTGAATAACTGGATCACCGTGGTGGAGTCCGAAGGATGGCTCAAGGAGCGCAAGCATTACTGGTTTGAGACCAAGGAATGGAAGAATTCCATTGAATAGAAGAAGTTAAACTCTTTTCCGGTGCCGGCACAATATTTGTCCTGCTTAAGAAAATGTCGGCACCGGCATTACTGTGGATGAGGCGATCGTGGAGAAGAGGCTCAGGATCACTATTGTGGATGCAATAGTTCTCAGTGTGCTTGCGGCCGTGTCCTTCTGGGTCGTCCACAGGATCAGGGTGGACCTGCGATACAACTGGCACTGGGAAATCATACCCCAGTATCTCTTCCGCTTTGATACGGGCAAGGGCAGGTGGGTTCCCAATCTCCTGATGCAGGGTTTCCTGACAACCATCAAGCTCAGCATATGGTCCACCCTGCTTGCTACGATCATCGGGGTCATCATGGCCCTGTTCAGGGTCAGCAAGAGGCTCTTCCGCCGTATGGTCGGCAGGACATATGTGGAGCTCATCCGGAACATGCCGCCGCTGGTCCTTGTGTTCATCGTGTATTATTTTGTCAGCGACCAGATTTTGAACGCATTCGGGGTCAACACACTGCTCCAATCCCTCAGTCCGGGGGCGCAGGAATTCCTGGCCGGCTGCTGTGCCCCAGTCTCGCAACTGCCCGTGTTTGTCTCTGCCGTTGCCATGCTGGCGCTTTATGAAGGCGCATACATCACCGAGATCGTACGTGCGGGCATAGCATCAATCGAGCGGGGTCAGTGGGAGGCATCAAGCGCACTGGGATTTACCAAGTGGCAGCAGATGCTGCATATCATCTTCCCGCAGGCAACGATAAGAATCCTGCCGCCGCTGGCCGGCCAGCTGATCTCTACCATTAAGGACTCTGCCATCGTCTCTGTGATATCCATCCAGGATCTGACCTTCCAGGGCATGGAGATCATGTCGTCCACCTATCGCACATTCGAGATATGGATCACCATCACGGCCATGTACTTTGCCCTGACCTTTGCATGCTCCCTGGCGGTCAGGAGGCTTGAGACGGCCATGCAGAGGAAATGATGAGGATGGAGGTCGGGGCCGGGATGAGGTTTTCTGATCCTTATGATTATCTGAGGATTGATGAATAATAGCCCCGTCCCCCATGAAATCAAGGGCTATCGACTACCGGCTATCGACTACCGGAAACTCAGGATGGGCCAGCCTCGTTCCATTGCCGTCTTCCTGAGCTGTTCCGTGGGCTCCACGGCATGCGGGTGGCCCACGAGCTCCAGCATCGGGATGTCGGATTGGTGGTTGCCGTAGGCATAGGATACTGCGAGGTCCATACCGACTTCATCCGCCAGCTTCTTTGCGAGTTCCCTCTTGCGGTTGTCCGTGCAGACCGGCCCCACGGTCCTGCCCGTGAGAACGCCGTCGGGCCCCACCTCCAGATCGGTGCACACGAGATGGTCGAACCTCAGGTCTGAAGCCACGGGCTTGAGGAGGTACCTGAGCCCTGCGGAGATGAGGACGAGCGTGTGCCCCTGGGCCTTATGAACTTTGACACGCTCAACGATATTCGGCGCCAGGTGAGGCCTGATGACCTCTTCATAGTATTCTTGAGAACCGGCCTCAAACTGTGCAAACGGCTTGTCGCGATAGAAGCTGATGAGGACCCGCGCCATGACATCGTCAGAGATGAGGTGCCGTTGATAGAAGAAATTGAACGACATGACCTTAAGGATATAGGCCATGGAGATCAGCCGGTGCTCCCACAAGTAGCGGATCCCGAGGCTCGGACTGTCCACATCGATGAGGGTTTTATCGAAGTCGAAAAAAGCGCCTATGGTACGTGTATCCATGACCCCC
>JBEKLI010000155.1:0-5553 GCA_050010275.1 Desulfomonilia bacterium
AACATGGCGATGCCCATATCGATACGTTGGAGATCCGCACCCCCGAACAATACCCTGTATCCGAATGTCCTTGTAAGGTAGAAATGGAACCCTTGATCATTCATGACAATCCGCCACGGCTGCCGGTTGGAGGAGGATGGACCAAGCCGGACCATCTCCAATGGCAGCGCAAAAGGTCCGGCGGTATCTTCACCAAGGGGAGAATTGAATGCATCTTTAAAGAAGAGTGAAGGCCAAGTCTTTCGCGTACGCGAGCCGGCGGTGAGAACGAACATGGTATCGATAAGGTTACGTCTCTGGGCTATGATACCCACGGGGCTGATCGTAGGGATGATCTCACCTTCGTTAAGTTGTGCCATATCCGAGAAAAATGTTCGGTCAAAGGTTCCGCCTATCCAGCAGGTGCCGAGACCCAGGGAGGTGATGTAGAGGATGAGTGCCTCGAAGAGGTAGCCATAGTCCTCGAAGGCTTTGCCCGAGTGCTTGAGGGCACCTACAAGAAAGCGGGATGCACCGGTAACAACCCCATAGGTGCCCCTTACCCTGCCAAGACCCTGCCCTCTTGCATCGGCAAAGACAAACCTTAGCTGTGATCCGAAGGGTGGGTTGTCGAGTCCGGAAATGAATGTGCGAATCTTCTCCTTATTATCCCTACTGACGGGTTCTTCCCGGTAGCTCCTCCATGACCGTCTGATTCTGATGAGGTCTGTTATGGGTTTCTCATATGGGATCATAAGCCCTCCTTGGTCATGCACCACATCATACTATTGAAAGAATATGTATCTTTGAAGGTTTCCATAATTCACAAACCAGGAGACTCAATATTTTTTGCCATGAATTCATAGCTTACACAAGCGTGACGATCACATCCCTGCTCTGCCGCGGCCCGTCAAACTCACAGAAGAATATATTCTGCCAGGTACTCAGCAGGAGTTTGCCATCTTCGACGGGGATGACCTCGGATGGCCCGATGATGCCTGCCTTTATGTGGGCGTCACCGTTGCCGTCCTCCAGGTCATGTAACCAGTTCCCCTGGGGGACAAGGGTCTTCAGACAGGTCATTACGTCTATCCTTATATTGGGGTCCCAGTTCTCTTGGATCATAATGGCAGCCGTTGCCCCGCGTGCATACAGCGCGCACAGCTCATGTCCCTTGCCATGCTCACTGACAATGGTACGGACCCTCTCGGTAATGTCTACAAGCTCTTCCCGTCCATGGGTGGCAAAGCTGATGGTGAATCGCATAAAAAAGGCTATACCACCTTGGCCGAGACACTTCAAGAAAGGCGAACACAGGGAAAAGGAGGTTCATTTTCTTGATTATTGCCATGATTCCACCCCCACATGATATATTAAATGTGCGACGAAACTCAAAAGACCTCTTCTCAACTCTGGACAAGTGTCGGATAGTCGGTATAACCCTTTGGCCCGGGGGTATAGTATGTGTGCAGGTCAGGCTCTGCAAGAAGGGCGCCCAGGCGGATACGCTCCACCAGGTCAGGGTTCGATATAAAGTACTTACCAAATGATACGGCATCCGCTAAACCCTCTTCAATAACACGGTTGCCGCTCTCAGGGGTGTAGCCACAGTTGGTCATTAAAATCCCTTTGTAGCGAGGACGGAAATACTTTGCGATCTCTTTTACCGCATAGGGTATATTATCCACCGGGATCATGGGTTCTGTAAGGTGGGCGTATGCCAGGCCCTTGTAATCGTTCAATCGCTCGATGATATGTTCAAAGGTAGGGATGGTATCTTTGTCAATGGTGATGCCGAAGAAGCCATGTGCTGAGGGATTCAGCCGTATCCCTACCTTTTCCGGGCCTATTGCCTTGACCACGGCATCCAGTGTTTCGAAGAAAAATCGTGCCTTGTTTTCATGGCTGCCGCCGTATTGGTCGGTGCGGGTATTGGAGCAGTTGGTGAAGAACTGATGGAACAAATATCCATTGGCTGAATGGATCTCGATGCCGTCGAAGCCGGCTATGATGGCATTTTCTGCGGCTTTTTTGAAGTCCTGGGTAATGCCGTGTATCTCGTCTATGGTGAGTGCGCGGGGTGATACCGTTTCCTTAAACCCCTGGGGTGTGTAAGAGCGGTCGTGGGGGTTTATGGCGGATGGGGCTACCGGAAGCTCACCGTTATGAAAATCAGGATGCGATATGCGACCGACATGCCAGATCTGGATAAATATGTGCCCGCCTTTGTCATGTACCGCCTTTGTAACGAGCTTCCAACCGTCGATCTGGGCCCTGCTGTAAATGCCCGGTGTGTTGATGTACCCGACACCCTGTCCGGAGACTTGTGACCCTTCGGTAATGATGAGGCCTGCTGAGGCGCGCTGGGAATAGTATTCGGCATGGAGCGGTGTCGGCGCGTTCTCGATGTTGTCTGCACGGTTGCGTGTCATGGGGGCCATGAATACACGGTTCGGGAATTCGTTGTGTCCGATCTTGACAGGCTTCAAGAGATCAGTTCCAGTCATTTCACCTTCCTTTAAATTTGATGGATAATAAAATACAAATAGGATCCGGAGTTAAATATTCAAGGGACTATTATCGTTGGAATGCGATTGGAGGTAATGAATGCTTAACCATTTCCTTCAATTTACCGGTATAATTCCTGTTTCATGCCCCTATCTCATGTCCCACTTAAGGAAGGCATGGACTGCTCTTGATTCTTAAGGCCCCCGGACTAACTATGAGGAGGGGGGCGGAGGCCGTAAAGATCATTTCGCTTGAATATGCCGACATCAGTCGCATACAAGTGCCGGATGGAGAAAAATATGCACTTTCACAATTATTCCAGCAACGGTTTAAACCAGGGAGGCATTGATAACCGCCGGATGTCGTGCCTCAGACAGCATCGGTCCGGATACTTCTCAAGGGTTGTTGATGCATTCGGGTTTCTGACCCTCCTAGCATTGTTGGTTTTAGTCCCGCTTGTTCGGGCTGATGATAATTCAATCGGACCGGAAGAAGGGGTGATGCGCGCCACCCTGGATAATGGGCTCCGCGTGGTCATCGTACATAACCCGTTAGCACCGGTGGTGACGACAGTCCTCAACTATATGGTCGGCTCAGACGAGTCTCCCGAAGGTTTCCCGGGTATGGCGCATGCCCAGGAGCATATGATGTTCCGTGGAAGCAAGGGGCTATCCGCAGGACAACTGGCAAACATAACGGCCACCATGGGCGGCATGTTCAACGCAGCTACCCGGCAGAATGTAACCCAGTACTTTTTCACCGTTCCCGCAGAAGACCTGGATACGGCCCTGCACATTGAGGCCATACGCATGCGCAGTGTCCTTGACAGCGAAGGACTGTGGGGTCAGGAGAGGGGTGCCATAGAACAGGAGGTGGCCCAGGACCTGTCCGTTCCTGAATATATTTTCTACTCCCGGCTCCTTGAGGACATGTTCAAAGGCACACCCTATGAGCACGATGCACTGGGCACCCGCTCATCCTTTGATAAGACTACGGGTGCCATGCTCAAGAAGTTCCATGATACCTGGTATGCACCCAATAATGCCCTCCTGGTCATTGTCGGGAATGTGCAACCTGCAGATGCCCTGGCTGAGGTCAAGCGTCACTTCAGAGATATCCCCTTCAGAAAACTTCCTGCAAGGCCTGAAATTCATCTGAAACCCGTGACACAAAAGACCATCAATCTCTATACCGACAGACCCTACGGGATGGTCATAACCGCATTCCGCATGCCGGGCTACGACAGCCCGGATTATGCTGCAGCCCTGGTACTGGCCGATGTGCTGGACAGTCAGCGCAGCAGCCTGTATGCACTGGTGCCCGAAGGGAAGGCGCTGGATATTGATTTTCAGATGGAGGCCTTACCCAAGGCCGGTCTCAGCTATGCGATAGCCACATTTCCTCAGGGGAAAGACTCAAAGGCACTGATTGACGATCTGCAAAAGGTCTTGTCCTCAGTGAAGAGCGGTGGGGTTCCTTCAGACATGGTGGAGGCTGCAAAAAGGCATAAAGAGGCGGATGCGGAGCTGGAAAAGAATTCGGTCTCCGGGCTGGCTTTTGCCTGGTCAAGGGCACTGGCCGTTGAGGGCAGGAGGTCTCCTGAGGATGATGTGAACGCCATCAGGAAAGTATCCGTAGAAGATGTCAATCGCCTCGCGCGCACATACATCGACCTGGATCATTCCATAACGGCAATCCTCACACCTGAGCCTTCCGGTAAGCCTGTTCTTTCCAAGGGCTTTGGCGGACCGGAATCTTTCACGCCCAGGCAGGTCACACCCGTCAAGCTTCCCGATTGGGCTAAAGAATCGTTGAAGAGGCTCTCTATTCCCACATCCACCCTGAATCCTGTGGTGAGTGTTCTGCCCAATGGAATCAAGCTCATCGTACAGGGCGAATCCGTAAGCAATACTATCAGCATATACGGTCATGTCAGGAACAATCCCGATCTTGAAGTGCCTGAAGGCAAAGAGGGTGTAGATGATGTGCTCGACAAGCTCTTCTCGTTCGGTACGACATCGCTTGACCGTGTGGCATTCCTGAAGGCAATCGATGATGTAGGAGCTTATGAGTCCGCGGGGACGGATTTCAGCCTTCAGGTGCTGACCGAAAAGGTTGACCGCGGTGTGCAGCTCCTGGCCGACAATGAGCTTCATCCTGCCCTGCCCGAAAAGGACTTTGAGACAGTCCGCCGGCAGGAGGCCGATCGGGTGGCCGGACTTCTGAAGAGTCCCGGCTATCTTGCAGAGCATGCCATCAACAAGGCCCTTTTCCCCGAAAACGACCCGACGCTGCGCCAGGCCACACCGTCTACGATCTCATCGGTCAGCATCCAGGACGTGAAGGGGTATTACCGAAAGGTCTTTCGTCCGGACCTTACCACCATGGTGGTCATCGGCAAGATTACGCCCGAGAGGGCCAAGATGGTTATCGAGAAGTACTTTGGTCAATGGAAGACCCCGGAGGAACCAAGGCCTGAAACGCTCCTTAATCCCGTACCGGCCAACGGGCCATCCAACACATATGTGCCGAATGCTAGCCGCGTACAGGACAATGTGACCCTGGCAGAAACCCTTGGGCTTACCAGGTCAAACCCGGATTACTATGCCTTGCAACTGGGCAACCATGTCCTGGGCGGCGGCTTCTATGCCACACGGTTGTTCAGAGACTTAAGGGAAAATGCCGGACTCGTATATCACGTATCTTCATCATTTAGTGTGAATCAGACCCGGGCGCTCTACAGCGTTGAATATGCGTGCGACCCGCAGAATGTGAATAAAGCGCGCGCCATGGTGGAGCACAATCTAAAAGATATGCGCAGTACCCCAGTGAGTCCGGAAGAGCTGCAACAGGCCAAGGCATTACTCATCCGGGAAATACCGCTGTCCGAATCAAGTGTGGACAGCATTGCCTCAGGATTTATTCACCGAACCGAACTGGACCTGCCGCTTGATGAGCCGACCCTGGCAGCCCGGCACTATGTAAAACTTAACAGCGGAGAGGTCAGGGAGGCCTTTGCCAGATGGCTCCGTCTCGATGACCTGATCCAGGTAACCGAAGGCCCGA
>JBEKLI010000156.1:0-5544 GCA_050010275.1 Desulfomonilia bacterium
GAAAGCCGCCGATATGGGAGAACCAGGCCACGGTGCTTTGAGAGTGCATGCTTAAGTATCCATGTGCGCCCTGGAGGATGAACCAGATGAGGATGAAGAAGATGGAAGGGACCTCGATGATCTCAAGCAGCAGGATTAATGGGATTATGGTAAGAATCCGGCCTTTCGGGTTCAGAATGAGATAGGCCCCCATGACGGCGGCAATGGCCCCTGATGCGCCCACAACGGGGACAGATGATTGGGGATGGACTATGGTATGTGCATAGAAAGCAGCAATGAGCGCTGCGTGGTAGAAGATCATGAACTGTACTATTCCGATGTTCTTTTCCACGGGTGGACCGAAGACGGAAAGGAATATGAGATTCCCGATAAGGTGGATATAGCCTGTGTGAATGAACCCCGATGCCAGGATGGAGAGGTGGATCTTCAAGAAACCCGGAGAACCTTGTATGAGGAATCCTGTGATGTCGGCAGGGCTTGCACTAAACATATGGAATATTTGCCCGCCAAACCTGAGCTCCTCGATGAACATGGCAAGATTCAAGATTATAAGACAGGCGGTAGCAGGTGCAAAACCTCTCGGGACAGTGGTATCCCTGACCGGGATCATATCCTTTTTGTCCCTCGATCAGTACTGCCGAGGCAGGTAAGCCCTCTGTGAATGCAGGTGATTAAGAATTCGGGAATGGGCACAAGCGCATGAGATTGATAAGCGCTGTAAATCACCATGATCATCCACCTCGAATTCAACTGACATTTACCTGATGAAGCATTACCATGAAAAGGACCTTGGAGCAAGGTGATCGCATAGCCCTATCTTGCCGCTTACCTGTTTTGTGGTATATAGGTTCTTGTCATGAGACAATTCGCTAACCCGTTAATCTATGCAGGCATTATCCTGGTCCTGCTCGGCATCTTTTTCAGCATGGGAGGCAGCTTGTCATGGCTGGGAAGGCTGCCCGGCGATATCCGGATTACCAGACCGGGATTTAATTTCTATTTTCCTGTCACGACATCCATACTCATAAGCATCGCAATAAGCCTGGTATTATATCTTTTCAGGTATTTCAGGTAAGAAGCATGTCCATAGACAACTTCATCGCATGGTTTGTCCGCATGAGCTCAAAGGCTTGCTTTACCTTTGATGATAGTGCACCCGTATTCCCCCTTGTTGCGCCTTGTAGACCGATTCACCTGTATATGCACATCCCGTTCTGTGTTCAGCTCTGTCCTTACTGCTCGTTCCACCGGTATCCCTTTGAGGAGGATGCGGTGAGGGCATATTTTAAGGCCTTAAGGAAGGAGCTTATGATTTATGCAGACATGGGTTTTCTTTTTTCATCCGTATATGTCGGTGGGGGTACTCCAACGGTACTGATGGATGAGCTCTTTGAGACGATAGGACTTATCGAGACACTCTTTAGGCCTGGAGAGATATCGGTGGAGACGAACCCTGACCGCCTTGAGAGAGACCAGATAACTTCCCTTGCCGATGCAGGGGTGAGAAGGGTATCGGTGGGTATACAGAGCTTTTCCGATGAGATCTTAAAGGCCATCGGGCGTTATGAGAAGTATGGCAGCGGGGCCGAGCTTGCCCGGAAAGTATTCGATGCCTTAGGTTCGGTGGAGACCTTGAATGTGGATATGATTTACAACTTCCCCATCCAGGACTCCTCCATGCTCGAACACGATCTGGCAACCCTGCTTAAGATCCTGCCTGACCAGGTTACCTTCTATCCACTCATGATCTCACAAGCAACGCACAAGCAGATGGAAAGTATCATGGGGGGAGTCAGTCCAGGCAAAGAGAAGGTCTTTTATAATATGATTACCTCAACCCTCGAGCCCCTCTATCAGCCGAACTCTGCATGGTGCTTTTCCCGTGGAGGCTCCCCCATGATCGATGAATACGTCGTGGGTGGAGAGGAATATGTGGGTGCAGGCAGCGGTGCCTTCGGTCTGGTAGGCGGAGCCATATACGCAAACACCTTCTCGCTTGGGGAGTATGTGCGATCACTGGAATCCGGGAGGCTTCCCATAAGACACCGCAAGGCCTTCTCACTTCATGAGATGGCCAGGTACAGCCTGCTCATGAATCTCTTCGGGCTTAAGCTTGACCTCGGCTTATTCAAACAGCGGTTCGGGCATTCCATCTGGTACCTGCTCGGGCCCGAGATATTCTTTTTTCTGCTGACCGGTGCTATCAGTATTGCCCCTTCACAGCTAAGGCTTACCTCACGCGGACGCTACTACTGGGTCATCATGATGCGAGAGTTCTTCACAGGCGTGGACAACTTCCGCGATGCAAGCAGGGAAGCTGCGGGTCTATAAGCAGATGCCATCCGGCATCATGTGCACGCCAGATAGGGCTTTCATCCAGAAACCGTGTTCAAGAGTGATCAGTTGCAAGATGCGGGTCTAAACGGATTCACTGTCGAGTTTCTCTATAAGAAAGTCTATCTCCCGCTTCACCTTCAGGTTTTGGGTGTACTGGGTCTCGATGGTTTCCAGGGAATGGATAATGGAGGAGTGCTTCCGGGAGAAGGCCTCACCGATAATCTGCAGCGATTCCTCAGTGTAACGCCTGCACAAGAAGATAGCCACCTGGCGCGGATACACGATATCCTTTCTCCGTGAAGGGGAGACGATTTTCTCCTTCGCGATGGAGAAATTTTTGGAGATGAAGTCAAGAATATAGGGGATTGTTATCCTCTCCTGTTTCTCCAGTGTCCCCTCCAGGAGTTCCTGAGCAAGCTCTATGGTGATCTTGCGCTTCATGAGCGAACTCATTGCGGCAACGGTCATGACTGCGCTCTCCAGGTCCCTGATACTGGTGTGGATGGTTTCACTGATGAATTCCACTACCTCATCGGGCATAGTGATCCCGTTCTTTTTTGCCTTGTGGCGTACAATCTTGGCACGTGTTGCCTTATCGGGACGTTTGATATCAATAACAAGCCCCGAAGAGAACCGGGAGCGCAGGCCCTTATCGATCTGGGGCATGGATGTCGGCGGGCGGAAACCTGAGAGGATAACTTGCTTGCCCGCACTGATAAGGTCATCCAGCACATGACATAACTCAACTTGTGTCTTCTCTTTGTTTTTAAAGAGATGGACATCGTCGATAAAAAAGATGTCTACGTTGTTGCTTCTATATGAGTTTTTGAAGGAGCTCAAACAATTGTTTCTCACTGAATGTACATAATCCTGCGTGAAGTCCCTGGCCGTAGTGTACATCACATTGGAGCCGTTGTGTTGGGAAACCACTTTATTGCCGATGGCATGTGAGATGTGGCTCTTACCGAGTCCCACATCGGAATAGAAGTAAAGGGGATTATATCGGCTGATATCCCCTTCGGAGACTGCAAAGGCCGCTTCATAGGCAAAGGCATTGCACCTGCCCACCACGAACTCATCAAAGGTGAAATGGGTATTGAGCCCGCAGGATACCCCTGATGGAACATGTGATGGCAGGCTCATCTGGATGGGGCGGTCTTGTTCGGGTGCCGGTCTATTATCCTGTAGCTCATAGGCAGGATTCACGCAGAATTCCACATCTACCGGTCTGCCCATGTATGACCTGATGGCTGAGATGATAAGATCTTTATACGCCCTGGTAATGTATCTCTGGGCAAAAACATTAGGACAGCGGACAAAGACGGTACTATCCTCCTCGCACATCTCAAGTTGATCAATGAGCGCCTTGTCCGATGCAGCCTGTGATATTGAGAGTATAGATTCTTTAATCATTGCAAAGTGATTCACAAACCCCCCTCCTCAGATGAAGAAACCTCAGATTCAACGACTTCATAATGATTCGAGTGGGAAAAAAGGTCAAAGGTGAAACACCCCGGTTATAGGTGTCTTGTGTTAATTTTATGTTAACTCAATTAACTATAGTAATATCAATGAGATAAATAACGAAACTCGACCTTCAGGGCATCTGATGGGACCTGTTCAGGACTTCGGTCGTACCTGGTTCTTGAAGTGTTATCTACATTTTGTAGAAAACTGAGAAGCTTTGTTTATCTTGATCTTTCTTTGAAATGTTTGAGATTATGATAGATGAGAGAATACTGACTCGCGGGGTTTGCCCAGCTCACGTCTTTTTCCATTGCATTTCTTATCATAGCATGAAGAAGGCCTGTATCCTCAGCAAAGATTCTACATGCCTGTGAGACAGTATCGAATAGGGCGCTTGTGCTGGGATTGGCGACTCGCAGGCCATTGGGCTTAACGCCTTCACCAAGGGCAGTGACGGTATCTCTTAACCCCCCCACACCGGTTACGATGGGGATGGTGCCATAGCGCATGCTGATCATCTGGTTAAGCCCGCACGGCTCAAACCGGGAAGGCATGAGGAAGAAGTCCGAGCCCGCCTCTATTGCATGGGCCTTTGCCTCATCAAAGCCGATATGGACGCCCAGGTGAGAGGGAAGATCTCTACGGAGGTCTTTGAGCCTTTTCTCAAAGGCCGGGTTTCCATTGCCCAGGATGACCACCTTGGCTCCAAGGGAAGCCATCTTCGGGATGGCCTCCAATACACAATCTATGCCCTTTTGCTCCACAAGGCGGCTGATAAGGCCGAAGACCGGGCGTTCATCATCGGGAAGTGAGAACATAGTGAGGAGCGCCCTCTTACACTTTGCTTTGCCTGCTGGGTCGCTCATGGAATACTGCTGCGCAATGAGGCGGTCCTTGGCAGGGTCCCAGATATCAGTATCAATGCCGTTGGCAATGCCGGAGAGCTTATATGATATGGCCCGGAGCAAACCTTCCAGCCCTGAGCCGAACTCGCTTGTCTGGATCTCTTGGGCATAAGTGGGGCTCACCGTGTTCACTGCATCCGCAAAGACGATGCCGGCTTTCATGATGTTTATCCTGCCGTAATACTCCATACAATCGTGGTTGAATAACTCATAGGGTAAAAAGAGCATGGACCAGAGGATGGCATCGAAGAGCCCCTGGTAGGCGAGGTTGTGTATGGTGAACAGGCTGCCTGTCCTCTCGATACCTGCATCTTTCATATAGGCCAGGACCAGTGCAGTCTGCCAGTCATTGCAATGGACAATGTCCACATCACCCATGAGCCTGATCATCTCCACGCAGGCTCGCGAGAAGCAGGCAAAGCGCTCGAGATTGTCGGGGTAGTCGTTGCCTGCATAGGAATACAGGCCTGTCCGGTCGGAGAACAAGGGATGTGAAATGAAATAGATGGTGCCATAGGAGAAGATCTTTGCCTCCGTAATCCCGATGCCGGTAAGAACCGAAACCTCGCCGAACGGTTTCAAAGGGAGCCCCATATCCATGACCTCCCGGTACAGGGGCATCACCACGGAACAATGAATGCCCTGCCGGCTGAGCTCTGAGGGCAGGGCTGCGCTCACATCGGCAAGACCTCCAGTCTTGGCATAGGGGGTGACCTCTGATGAACATAGTAACACCTTCATTGCAGCCATAGATGTATATTACACTAAGTTTGGATCGGGCGTAAAGACAATGAGATAGAAAAAATCATTCCAAGGTGAGGTTTGATTTTAGGCT
>JBEKLI010000157.1:0-5507 GCA_050010275.1 Desulfomonilia bacterium
CCGACATACGTGGCTCCTCGTTCCCATATATCCATGAAAATGACAATCCCTGCAACGTGATCCGTATTATATTGGTATATATGGAGATTTTTCAATATATGTCATGATGCTTGAAATTTAGGTTGACAGGAAAGTGGGCCTTGGTGTGTATTTGCTCTGCACAACACGACATATACCTGGGAGGTCACGATGCATCAGTGGCACCTGGACAAACCGGATAACCTTGTCGACTTTCTCGAAGACAGCGTCAAGAAATACCCTGACAGCAAGATGTTGGGCACCAAGAATAAAGCGGGCGAGTACGAGTGGATAACCTACCGCGAGTTCGGCCGCCGGGTTGACAACCTGCGGGCCGGCCTTGCAACGCTTAACATCAAGAAGGGTGATGCAGTGGGTATCATCGCCAACAACCGCACCGAGTGGGCCATCTGCGCCTTTGCGGCCTACGGACTGGGCGCCAGGTGGGTGCCCATGTATGAGGCGGAGCTTGCCTCGGTCTGGAAATACATCGTAGCGGACAGCGGCATCAAGGTGCTCTTCTGTTCCAAACCCGAGGTACTGGCCAAGGTGAAGGACTTTCCCAAGGACATCAAGACACTTGAAAAGCTGATTCTCGTTGAAGGTACGGGCAAGGACACCATGGAAGAGCTCGAACGGAAAGGCGAAAAGAAGCCCGTGCCGTCCATCAAACCGGGCCCCGACGATGTTGCGGCCCTGATCTACACATCAGGCACAACGGGCGACCCCAAGGGCGTGCTCCTGACACACGGCAACTTCACCAGCAATTCTTTAGGCGGACGGAAGTTTTACACCGAGTTCAACCATAACGACGTGGGGCTTTCCATCCTGCCCTGGGCCCATTCCTATGCCCAGACCGCAGAGCTCTATACCTTTATCAATCTCGGCGGTCAGCTCGGGCTTATGGAGAGCATCAACACGCTGGGCCAGGACATGCTTGCATTGAGACCCACCTTCATCATCGCGGTGCCCAGGGTGTTCAACAAGATCTATGACGGCATCTTCGCCAAGATGCATGAAGAGAAGGGACTCAAGAAGAAGCTGTTCTTCATGGCAGTCGAGAGCGCAAAGAAAAAGCGGGAGCTTGCAGCACAGGGCAAGTCCGACCCTATAACCAATATCAAGACCGCAATCGGCGACAAGCTTGTGTTCTCAAAAATCCGCGAGCGCTTCGGCGGCAGGCTCAGAGGAGCCATGACCGCCAGTGCGGCCATGAACCCCGACATCGCAGGCTTCTTCTTCGATGTCGGCATCCCCACCTATGACTGCTACGGTATGACCGAGACATCCCCTGCCATTACCATGAACAGCCCTGCAGGCTACAAGCTGGGCAGCGTGGGCCGTGCCATCGACAAGGTGAAGGTGGTCATCGACTCCTCCGTGGTGGAAGAAGGCGCCACTGACGGCGAGATCGTTGCCTACGGGCCGAATGTCATGAAGGGATACCACAACAAGCCCGAGGCAACGGCCGAGGTCATGACCAAGGACGGCGGCATGCGCACCGGCGATCGCGGCAGGCTCGACAAGGACGGATACCTGTTCATCACGGGCCGCATCAAGGAGCAGTACAAGCTGGAAAACGGCAAGTTCGTCTTCCCCGCTTCGCTGGAGGAGGACATCAGGCTGATCCCCTCCATCGAGAACGCCATGATCTACGGCGAAAACAGGCCGTACAACATCTGTATCATCATCCCGGATTTTCAGGTGCTGGCCAAATATGCAAAGGATCACGGCCTGCCCGCCGATCCCAAAGAGCTGATCAAGAGCAACGAGGTCCAGGACCTTATTTCAAGCGAGGTGAACAACGCACTCAAGGGCAAGTACGGCGGGTACGAGATCCCCAAGAAGTTCCTGCTCCTGAGCGAGAACTTCTCGGTGGACGACGGCACGCTCACCCAGACCCTGAAGGTGAAGCGTCGAGTAGTGCTCAAGAATCTCCAGGACCAGATAGACGCCCTGTATCAGGCAAAATAGATCATACCGGCATAAACAAGAGAATGTAAGGGCAGGCCTTGTGCCTGCCCTTCTGTGGTTTGTGGGGTGGGTGGCTTCAGCGAAACCCATTGGCATCCCAAAGGATCAAACGGTTCTCTTAACGAACTCCTCATATCCTCCTGTTTACCAATTTATCTTCCATATTTGACAGTAATACCTCTTCCCATTATCATATAGTATAAGCTGTAAGCTGACTGTGCCATGAAATGGAATGACAAAATCCTGCCCGTTCTTGAAAGAGGGTCAATACCGTCTCCACGAATCCACCCTTACGGGACGGAGTCTGCGCATACTTTTTAATCGGGCCGATCAAAATGGCCCTTGACCGGACCTAAGAAAAAGAAGGAGACGATGATGATTAAATACGTTTGTTTATCGGATATGCATCTAGGACAGGATAACAGCCTGCTGACGAACCTTATCGAGGCCAATGCCGTCCTGGACCACAGCGCTGCCAGCCCTGTCATGAAGGCCATGTGCGACGCTTTGCAAGAATTGATCGGACATGCCAATGAAGGTTCAGGGGTCAAGCCCGTGCTGATCTTAAACGGCGACATCCTGGAACTGGCCCTGGCGGATGTCAACGATGCAGCCATGGTGTTCTCTCGGTTCATCGAATGCATGATGCCCAAAGGCAACGAGATCTTTTCGGAAATGATCTATATCCCCGGCAACCACGACCACCATCTCTGGGAACTAGCCCGGGAAACCCAGTATGTGGAGTACTTGAAGCAAATTAAGGTCAGTGACCCACTCCCGGCGCCCTGGCATACGACGAGCCTGTTTATGGATGACAAGAACCCCCTGGCCAGCTATTTCTTAAACGGCCTGGTCCGCCGCTATGGGCACCTGGACAAGTTCAGCGTCAAGATGGCGTATCCCAATCTGGGGCTTTGCGACCCGAACAAACAGCGCTATGTCATCTTTCACCACGGCCATTATATCGAGTCCATCTATATGCTCATGACGAAAGTCATGTCTTGGATTTTCCCGGACAGAGAGAAACCACAAGAAATCTGGGACATCGAGAAGGAAAACTTTGCGTGGATTGATTTTTTCTGGTCGACCATGGGACGCTCCGGCGGGGCAGGCACTGAGGTCGAGGTCATCTACGAGGCACTGCCTGTTGAGAAAGCGAGAGACCGGCTTATTTCCAACCTGTGTGGTAGTCTTGCCAAAGAATATGATCTGCCCGGCCTGGGTGACTGGATGGAAGAGAAGATCCTCACGTGCATCCTTACCGGGCTTGCCGATTATTTTGCAAAGAGAGAACGACGCGTAACCGACACACCGTTGAGCGATGATGCGCGGACAGGACTGGGGAACTACCTGAAAGGACCGTTACACCGTCAGTTGCTGATCGCACTGAAAAAACTTCAGGGTCTGCAGGATGAACAAGTGCCTGACATGCCGAAGGACATTACCTTTGTCTTCGGCCACACCCATAAGCCTTACCAGGATGACGAGGATTTCGACGGCTATCCCGGGTGGGTGGATGTCTACAATACCGGAGGATGGGTTGTAGAATCGGTGCAGAGACAGCCGATTATGGGGGCTTCCGTGGTGCTGTTCGATGAAGACCTGCAATCCACATCCATAAGGCTCTATAACGAGTCCGATGCAGCATCAGACTACCGTGTGCAGGTGATCCAGGCTTCCCAGAAGAAAACAGGAAATACTTTTCATTCTGGAATCGAGAATCTGGTGATGAATAATAAGAAATGGGACATCTTCTCAAAGGAAGCAGCCCGGGCAGTGGATGTCCGTGCCAAGCACCTGAAGGCGAAACTGGCGCGGACTGCAGGGTGACGCCGGTAAGGTAAGGAGGAAAGGAGGTAAGAATGACCTGTATCCTGTCTCTTTGGATCTATCTGTTCATTGCAATATTGCCCCTCTTGGCCTTGGTGCTGCCTCTCGGGATGTATCTGAAAAGCGGCTGGAAACTGAGGCGCGATGAGATCTTCAGCTGCTTTACGGACACCGCGGTCGAACGTTACTTCAAAACCTTTTTCCAGACCGAATATGAGTCCCTGGTGATAAAGCGGCCCCAGGCCAAAGCATTGGATGACAAGAAAATCGATCCGGACACCTTGAGGAAGTTTCGAGATATTTTCGAAGATTACTATACCCAATGCTTCGGGAGGAGAAAGTTCCTGTTCCCCGGCCTGCTGCTGATGATTATTGCCGCATGCTTCCTGGTCTTTTCCGCCATCTCGGTGCAGTTCTATCTTGAAAGCTGGCTGAACCCGGCCAAGGCGCAACCGGCTTCTTATGTATTACTCGGCTCCCTGGCCGGTTTCGCGGGCGGGTATATGTGGGTCTTATCGTTCCTGATAAGCTGTATGCAGGAGCGCCAGTTAAGCCCCTCCGATTTGTGCCGGGGTTCATTCCGCCTTATTGTGGCCATCCCGGTAGCACTGTCGTTCACCGCCCTCTTTGCAGGTACCCTCCAGGAGCATGCGCTGTATGCCCTTGCCTTCATGCTCGGGGCATTCCCGACGCAAAGCCTGATAACCTTCATGCGGCGTACTGCCATGTCAACGATGAAGTTGCATGAAAGCTTTGAGGAGCCCGGGGCGGAACTCATGAAACTCCAGGGCGTGCGCAGGAACCAGGCGGAGAAATTCGCCCAGGAGGGGGTTGAAAATATCCTCCAGCTTGCCTACTCTGACCCGATCGATCTCACCATTCGAACGGGCTTCTCCTTCAGCTATGTCACCGACTGCTGCAGCCAGGCATTGGCCTGGCTGTGCTTCAAGGAAAACCTGTCGATCCTGAGACGATTCAGCATCCGCGGCGCCCAGGATATAGTCACGCTCGCATGCGAACTCAGTTTCGAATCATGCCCGCGCAAAAAGGTGACGGAGGAAGAATACGATCTGGCGGAGAAGACATTGATCGTCATTGCCGAGGAGCTCAAAATGGACAGATGCGCCCTGCGAAGGGCACTCGATGTGATCGCGTACGATCCCTATGCCCAGTTCTTATATGATGTCTGGCAACCGGGCTGGAAATGGTAGCACCACCATCAGAATTCCCCACCCGGCACAGGGACATCACAAGGGGACTTCCCCAGAAAAAGTGGACACGAGAACCTAACTAAGGGGAGGTGTCCTGATGGGTAAAATAAAGGGGGCAAAGGGAAAATGTTGCTCAATAATTATGTATGGTATCCCCAGAATTCCCTTGCACTCAATATCCGGATATCCTGCAATTGTGTAGCGGATAACTATAGTGATATACTGCAAAAGTGCAGTATAGTAATTGTTGGTTGGATGTATAGATGATAATAGGTGGTCTTGATACTAGAGTCGCAATGGCTCAACTCAACCACCTCTTCGATATAGAGGCAATTTTCAAAAGAAGAGGAAGGAAGGTCATAGCTTATGAAAAGGTCGAAGACGTCCTTTTTGACCTCACAGTCTACGACGCTTCAGAGAAATATTACCCCCTATTTCATTCTACCAGTTTTCGTCAAATCGTCAGAGTAGTAG
>JBEKLI010000158.1:0-5501 GCA_050010275.1 Desulfomonilia bacterium
TGACATGCGGGCGCTGTAGCTGTCATGGCAGAGCGCGCCCCTGACATGGGGGATGCGGTTTGCGAAGATGGACATGCCGATGCCTGTCCCGCAGATGAGCACGAGCCGTTCGCATGATTTTTCAAGGAGCAACGTAACGGCCTTCTGCGCAAAATCCGGGTAGTCCACCGAGTTCGTGCCCTCGGCGCCGAGGTCAGTCACTTCGGCCCCTGCTGCAATAAGGGCATCCTTCACGGCCTGCTTCAGGGGATACCCTCCATGATCGCATGCAACCGCTACCCGCACCCTCTACCCCTTTCCGATCACCAGCACCACGTTCTGGCCGCCAAAGGCAAATGCATTGTTGAGGCAGTATGACACTGAGGCCTTCAGTGCCTTATTCGGTATGTAGTTCAGATCGCACTCGGGATCGGGATTGTCAAGGTTGATAGTGGGGGGCAGTATGCCTTCACGCATGGAAAGGATGCAGATGGCGGCCTCCAGGCCGGCGGTTCCACCGATGAGGTGACCTGTCATGGATTTGGTGGAACTTATGGGGATCTCATACGCACGCTCTCCGAACACCTTTTTGATGGCATGCGTCTCGACCTTGTCATTCAACGGTGTCGCTGTGCCATGGGCATTGATGTAGCCGATGTCTGATTTTGTTATCCCTGCATCCTTTATTGCCCGTTCCATTGCATATATCACGGCCGTGCCTTCGGGGTCGGGGGCGACGATGTGGTAGGCGTCCTGACTCATACCCACCCCGCAGATGACGGCAAGGACCTCCGCACCCCTTTGCCTGGCATGCTCATAGTCTTCAAGCACAAGGGCAGCCCCGCCCTCGGACATCACGAACCCGTCCCGGTCTCGGTCAAAGGGGCGGCTTGCCCGCTTGGGGTCTTCGTTACGTGTGGATAGTGCCCGTATGTTGGAAAATGCGGACACGGCAAACGCAGTGAGGCATGCCTCCACACCGCCTGCTATCATGCAGTCGGCATCGCCCGACTCTATGAGCCGCATGGCAACTGCCAGTGCATGACCGCCTGTTGAACATGCCGAGGAAATCCCCATGCCGGGGCCCTTGGCCCTTATTTTCATGGCGAGCTCGGCGGATGCTATGTTCGGGATGAACATGGTCACGGTAAATGGGGAGACTTTCCTGGGGCCCTTTTCCATAAAGTTCCGGTGTTGCTCCTCCACCGTGTTGACGCCTCCTGCACCCGTGCCCATGAGCACGCCGATGCGGTACTCGGGATAGGTGTCGGGTTTGATCCCGGCATGGTTACAGGCATCAATCCCGCAGGAAACGGCCATCTGGGTGAAGCGGTCCATATGCCGGATCTCCTTGGGGCTTAAATGGAGTCCAGGGTCAAATCCCTTGGCAAGGCCTCCGAACGTGGCAGGGAGGCCCGATAATGCTTCAATAGTTTCTATTCCTGATATACCATTGATAAGATTGTCCCAGAGCGTCTTGATATCGCTACCGAGAGGTGAGACTACTCCTATACCGGTGACAGCAACCGTTTTTTTCATTTAGGGGGTCATATCTTGGCTTTAACGTATTCTATGGCGTCCTTCACGAACTTGATCTTCTCGGCATCCTCGTCCGGGATCTCGATGTTGAACTCCTCTTCCACGGTCATTATCAGCTCGACCAGATCAAGGGAATCGGCCCCGAGGTCGTCTGCAAAAGACATCTCCGGCTTGATCTCGGATGGGTCCTTCTCCAACTGCTCGGCAATCAGTTGTATGATCCGCTGCTGAACATCTGCCATCAGTATAGTCCTCCTTTAAGGTTCTCTACATCCTTTAGGTACATCACATATATAGCCCGCCATCCACGACAATGACCTGACCGGTGATGTAGGCGCTCAGGTCGGAACACAGAAACAGTATTACCCCGGCCACATCGTCCGGGCTGCCGGTCTTGCGCAGCGGTATCTCTTTGATGATGGCCTGCCTGTCTATGCCTACAGTCATCTCGGTGTCAACGAAACCCGGCGCGATAGCATTCACTTGTATCCCCCGGGGGCCAAGTTCCTTGGCAAAACTCTTTGTCATGCCGATGAGCCCGGCCTTCGTCGTTGCATACACACTCTGCCCCGGGTTTCCCCCGAGCCCGACAATGGAAGAGACCGTCACGATCTTTCCACGTCTTTTCTTTATCATATATCTTGCAGCGTGGAAAGTGCAGAAAAAAGCCCCCTTGAGATTTACATCTATCATTTCATTGAGCATTTCAGGTTTGACCCTGAGAAACAGTGCGTCCTTTGAGATGCCGGCGTTGTTCACAAGGATATCAAGCCTGCCGTGGCAGGCCATGATCTCATTGAAATACTTGGCTATCTGGGCTTCGTCGGCCACATCAAAACACATGGCCTCGGCTGATCCGCCTGTGGATTTGATCTCATCGACCACTTCCCGGGCACGCTCGTGGCTGTTCTTATAGTTGACGATCACGTGTGCGCCCGCCATACCGAGTGACCTTGCCGTAGCAGCGCCGATGCCACGGCTTGCACCGGTGACAAGTGCCACCTGTGTGCTCAGGTCAATGCTCATCATTCGTGATTACCTCCACGTTGGCCCCCGGCGCAATCCGTCTCACCAGCGGTGCTAACACACACCGCGGACCGATCTCAATAAAATGATCGATGCCGAGGCCCGCTGCCGTCCGCACGGATTCCTCGAACCTCACCGGGCTTACGAGCTGCTCTGCAAGAAGCACCTTGATGCGCCCAGGGTCGGCCTCCGGTCGGGCGCTCACGTTGGAGATGACGGGGCATGACGGCTCTTTTATCTTGATTCCCTTAAGGTATCCTTCAAGGGCTTCTCTTGCATGGGCCATGTACGGACAATGGGATGCTACCGTGACCTTGAGCGGCACTACCCGCCTGGCACCCTTTTCTTTGAGCAGCGGCGTTGCAGAATCGATTGCATGGATGCTGCCCGAGATCACGACCTGGGAAGCGCCGTTGAGGTTGGCCACCCAGAGTTCGCTGAATTCGGAAATGACCTCTTCAATATTTTGCACCGACATACCAATAACCGCCGCCATGCCGCCGGTCCCTTTCGGGCGGGAGGCATCCATGAAACCGGCCCTTTTTTTCACAAGCTCAAGGGCGCTATCTGCCTGCAAACTGCCTGCAGCAACAAGTGCGGTATATTCCCCAAGGCTGTGCCCCATCACTACTGCGGGGTCTTTCAGCCCTGACCCTTCCCACAAAGCGACACTCACGGATAACACCGCCGGCTGGGCATTAACCGTCTGCCCAAGCT
The DNA here is from genome assembly GCA_050010275.1 of Desulfomonilia bacterium. Classification (GTDB taxonomy): domain Bacteria; phylum Desulfobacterota; class Desulfomonilia; order UBA1062; family UBA1062; genus MWEI01. The sequence goes on from JBEKLI010000158.1 coordinate 3,262, forward strand.
CGTCTTCAGGGCCGTGCTCCATAAGGGTTCGCAAGCCGTCATCAACAGCCCTCACGAGGGTGAGCCCTCTGGACATGCCGGCGAACTGGCTCCCTTGACCCGGGAAGATCAGACAATACGGCATCTCAAAATCATCACTCGGCTTTGGTGTTCTTGATCACCTCTCTGCCCTTGTAGTATCCGCAGCTGGGACAGATCTTGTGCGGCGGCTTCGGCTCCTTGCAGTTCGGGCAGAAGGAAACCGCGGGCATGCTGAGAGCGTCATTCGCCCTGCGCTTGTCTCTCCTGGTGCTCGAGTGTCTTCTCTTTGGTAACGGCATTGCTGACTCCTATCTCTTAGAGTTTATTCTTGAGTTGTAATAACACCTGAAAGCCCGGGTCTGCGCTGTGCGTGCATGCACACGGACCGTCATTGAGGTTGGCGCCGCAGTGCGGACACAGGCCCTTGCAACTATCTTTGCAGGTATAGATGAAAGGCAAAGACAGGACAAGCTCGGATATAATGTACTCGCCCAGCTTTATCTCTTTACGGAAATAACCGGTCTCCGCGCTCAACCGCTCTGCCTCCAGATGATCCGACATCTCAGGGGGGGCAGGCATATAATCGCTCTCCAGATGAAGGTCCACAGGATATTCCATAGCAGACATACAACGGGAGCATGTGGTGCTCAGGTTGCCCTTGATGTCCACGCTCACATGGATATTCTCATGGTACCTTGCCACCTCATAATGGATATCAAATGGTTCGGTCACGGCAATGTCAGTATCTGCGAAGAGCTCCATCATGATCCCGGTTTCTATATGGAGGTCCTTCTCGATACCCGCCTCCCCTAGAGTATCCGGGACGAGCTTTATCTCATCAATACTTCGTACCTTATCCATAATAGTAGATCATGCTACTATTTCATACGAAGGTCTTTGTCAAGCAAAGCGCTCTTTAGCGAACAGCAACCACGGATAACCGATCAAAGGGTACAGGTCCGGTCACTACTCACTATTCACTTCTGGTCACTGCTCACTGATCACTGGTCACATTCATCTATCGCTCTCTCTTGACACTCAAAAAAAGCCCATATAGGGATATACACCATGGCAAATACGATCATGGCATGGTTGGACGGTAAATTTGTTGATTGGATGGAGACCCGAATCTCACCCCTTTCCCAGAGCTTCAGCAGGGCTTCCGCCGTGTTCGATGTAATGGCCGTTGTACCTACCAAGAACGGCCCGGCACTGATCTGCCTTCAAGAGCACGTTGAGAGATTTTTTTCCAGCGCCGAGAGGACATATATGAACATTCCCTTCACACGGGGAGAGATCAAGGATGCGATTATCGCCACGGCACGCACCAATTCAGTCAGAAACGGCATAGCGAAGTTTTATGCCTATTATACCGACATCGATCTGGGCCCAAGGCCGCCTGAGAATGTATCGGTGGCAATATTCTGCCTTGACTATAGCTCTCTGGGTTTGAACCCGGATGGATTCAGCACCCCGTTGAGCGTGGGCATATCCCAGTATCGGAAGCTCCACCCGCAGACTGCAGCGGTCCATGCCAAGGTGGTGGGCAACTATGTGAACGGCTTCCTGGCAAGAACAGAGGTACGTAAAAAGGGGTTCGATGAGGCCCTTATGCTGGACACCAACGGGTTTGTTGCCGAGGGTCCAACCTCCAACATATTCCTTGCCAAGGGAAACTGTGTGGAGACCCCCACCAAGGAGAATGTCCTTCCCGGCATCACTAGGAGGGTGGTCATAGACGTACTGAAAGACATGGGCCACACAGTGAAAGAGACGCATATCCTCCCCCAGGACCTGTGTGAGTATGATGAGGCCTTTTTCTCAGGCACCTTGAGACATGTGCAGCCCATTGCTCGAATAGAAAACTACGAACTCATATGCCCGGGCCCCATTACCCAGGCCCTCATCTTGCGCCTCCGGGAGGTGTATTCAGGGACGGTGGAACAATACAAAGGATTGCTGACGCATATTGAATGAAGCCGAGTCAATAGTGATGAGTGAGCGTTTTTGTGATCAGTGAACAGTTAAACGGGGAATCAGAAATACGGGATACCTCCGGCTGCTTACTGAGTACGGAAATCATCATTGTTTTTTCTCATACCATTTGCTGCAGACTGTGCATCGAAGGCCTTAAACAACTTACCTTTTTACCCTTGACAGCCCGGCATTCTCACTTGACAAGAAATGAAATCACGGCTATCAATTCAGTCCATTGACCA
>JBEKLI010000159.1:0-5491 GCA_050010275.1 Desulfomonilia bacterium
GCCGCCCGATTCCCCGCAGCACGCGCTGCTTCGCGCCTGTTCATTCCTGTTCCTTTTTCGCGCCATCGCCATGGCGCAGAGCGGCAGCCATCGGGACACGCTCGAAAGCCAGCTTGTCCGGCTCATCGGCGACATCGTTCCGTCGAGCGGCGGCGCCGTGCTGCTGGGCCGCGATGCGGATGAACTCCGCTCCGCCGCGCGTGAACTCCCCGGTCCCGCGGACCTCGCGGAAATCGCCGCGCGCGCTTGCCGGCAAGGCACCGTGGCCGATCCCGCGGCTCTCGTGGTGGCGCTGGCGCTGTATGTCCGCGGCGCCATCGCCGGGGTGCTGGCCGCATGGTTCCCTCCCGAGGAGGCCGCCAACCTTTCCGATCACCGCGACACGCTGAGCGCCATCGCCACGCTGGCCGCCATCGCGCTCGAGACCGTTCGCCAACTGGAGCGCCTCCAGGCCGAAAACACTTTGCTGCTGGAGCGGCTGGGCGCCGGCGATGCCGGCATTGTGGGCGAAAGCCCCGCCATCCGCAAGTTGCTTCAACTGATCGCACGCGTCGCGCCACAAGAGACCTCCGTCCTGGTCCTCGGCGAAAGCGGCACGGGCAAGGAACTGGTGGCGCGCGCGCTGCACCGGCAGAGCGCCCGTTCGGCCAAACCCTTCGTTGCCATCAACTGCGCCGCCCTCACGGAAACGTTGCTGGAAAGCGAGCTGTTCGGCCACGAAAAGGGCGCTTTCACGGGCGCCGTGGAACAGAAGAAGGGCAAGCTCGAAGTCCAGACCTACCAGGTTCAGTATTTTGATGAGGAGAAATGATCGAGCGATCCTCCTGGCCGTGCTTGCAACCGGCATCTCCTCGGTTGTAGCACAGCTCATAACCATCCGTGAGTTTCTCGCCGACTTCGAAGGAAACGAGTTCGTCATTGCCCTGATCCTGCTCATTTGGCTTGTATCAAGCGGAATCGGGGCATTCATTGCCGCAACCGTCAAGATAAAGGCTTACCATGCCTCCATATTGACCTTAAGCCTTATCACGGCATGTCTTGCCGTAATGCCCACCCTGCAGATTCTTTCCATGAGAGTTCTTAAGGATATCGTCTTTGTCCAGGGATCTTCCGTAGGCTTCTCCCCGACATTGGCCTTTGCAGGCATGGTGGTCGCACCCTATGCACTTCTCATCGGATTTGTCCTGCCCTACAGTCTGTTTATCCTCAGATCGACTGACCGTACATACCCTGCATCATGGATCTATGCCCTGGATTCATTTGGGGCGGCGATCGGCGGGGCAGCCTTCTCTTTTGCGTTGATCACCCTTCTCACACCCATCAAGGCCCTCCTTATGGTGAATACGCTGCTTATCGCTTTTGTCTGCCTGCTCCTGGCCTTTATTGGTATGCGTGCCTTGTACATACTCGGCCTTGCATTGGCGGTTATATCCGTCAATTGTGCAGGTGCGGCATTTGAGCTTGCTACGTTGAGACCCAGAGGCGGTGAGCTGGTTTCTTATCAGGAAACATTTTTCGGAAGGATTATGCTCATCAGGGACCGCGAGTTGTCCACCATATTCATTGACGGGGTGCCGGCGCTTTCAGGCCAGAACGAGATTACAGCAGAGGAGGCATCCCATTATGCCCTTGCACAACACAGCCCCATCAAGCGAGTCCTGCTCGTCTCGTCGGAGGGCGGGATCATGGATGAGATCAAAAAGTATTGCCCGGAGGAGATCGACTATGCACAACTTGATCCCCGGCTCATCTCCATGGAGTTCAAGGTCGGTCTTATAAAGCACATGAAAGGGCTGCGGATTATTGAGGGTGATGCCCGGGCATACCTCAAACGCACGCTGAAAACCTATGACGCCATCCTGGTGAACTACCCCGAGCCCAAGACCTTCCAGACAAACCGCTATTTCACAGAAGGGTTCATGCGCCTTGCCAAGGCCCGCCTGAATTCCAAAGGGGTCTTAAGCTTTTCGGTCGAGGGATATGAAAGCTACTTATCCGAACCGGCCCGTCTGCGGGTGTCTTCGCTGAATAATACCGCACGATTAGTGTTCGCCCATACACTTATCCTGCCCGGCCAAAAGATCTATTTTATCGCAAGCGATGCACCTTTAAGCAGTGACATACCCGGGCTCCTTACCCTTAAGGGCATCAAGACCGACTACGTAGCAAATTATTTCGCAGGTGATGTCAGCCCGGGGCGCATTGAGGCCCTCATGAGGCTCTTGGACCCCCGTGTCCCGATAAACACCGACTTCAGGCCCTTTCTCATGAAGCTTGCCTATGAGCACTGGTTTGCCAAATACTCATCATATCCCTTTGGGTTCTTTGCAGTGCTCGGGGCATTCTTTGTCCTTTACATCACCCGGCTGAGGCTGGAGGAGTTCGTCCTGTTCACCACAGGCTGCATAAACATGGGCAGTGAGATCCTCACCATCTTCCTCTTCCAGATCCTCTTCGGCTTTCTCTATGTAAAGATCGGCCTCATCGTCACAGTCTACCTGGCAGGGTTGATACCGGGGGTGATCTTCGGCCAACGCCTCAAAACCGATATACGATCGTGTCTCTTTCATACCGACTGCCTTATGGCCCTGCTCCTGCTCATACTTTTAAGCCTTCTTTTCCTATCTCCCCAGGGCCTGGGCGAAGCATTCTTCTATGCATTCGCTTTCCTGATCTCCATGCTGTGCGGAGTTCAGTTCCCCTTGGTCGCCGGGGCCGCCGGCGTGGATAATACCGCCTCAGCCCGGGCCTTTTCCGTGGACCTTGTCGGGGCGGCCCTCGGCAATGTCTTGTTAAGCGCGCTGCTCATCCCTTTTTTCGGAATCATTGCATCGTGCATGGCCTTGATTGCCTTTAAGCTTGCGAGTATTATTATCCAGATTAGTCATGGCAAAGCTCACCAGGAGGACATTCTTACGTTCTAGCATGGCGATGCTCATCGCCGGCTCCATCGGGAACCTCTGTCCCGGTTTCATCCGGTGCGGCCATGCATCGGCTTCGGCAGACATCAAAGGCCGGGTCTTTATCGGCGATGCACCCAAGCGGCTATGGAAGTATGCGAGGGAGGGGCTCTTCTACAAGAAAAGCTATGGGAACAAGGTCGCCTGCCTGGTCTGCCCGAACCATTGTGTGCTCTCCCTCAATGACCGTAGCGCCTGCCGCTCAAAGGTGAACCTCGGCGGAAGGCTCTACAGCATTACCTATGGGAACCCCTGTTCGACAAGTGTCGATCCTATCGAGAAGAAGCCCTTGTTCCACTTCAGACCCCGTACAAAGGCCTTCTCCATTGCCACTGCGGGTTGCAACCTGAGGTGCCTTAACTGCCAGAACTGGGAGATCTCCCAGACGAGGCCCGAAGAGGTGAGTTTTTCCGAGCTATTCCCTGCAGATGTCGTCACAGCGGCCCGCTCATCGGGTTCGGGTTCCATTGCGTATACCTATTCGGAGCCCGTCTCCTTCTATGAGTACATGTATGATACCTCAAGGCTGGGAAAAGAAAACGGGTTAACGAATCTCATGATCACGAACGGCTACATCAACACCGAGCCGCTCTTAAAGCTCTGCACGGTAATCGATGCGGCCAATGTCAACCTCAAGTCCTTCAGCGACGACATCTACCTGAGGCTCAACGGCGGCCGCCTCGACCCGGTCCTTATGACCGTGCGGACCCTCCACGAGCAGGGCGTCCATTGTGAGATCACCAACCTCGTGGTGCCCGGTTATACCGACAACGATGAGATGGTCAAACGCATGTGCTCCTGGATACTGAAAAATGTAGGTCCCGACAAACCGCTTCATTTCCTGAGGTTCTTCCCCATGTACAAGCTCGACCGCCTGCCCGCAACGCCGATCTCCATCCTGACCCGTTTCCGTGAGCTCGCCATGAAGGAGGGAATAAGGTATGTCTATGTGGGCAATGTCCCGGAGCATGAAGGGAACAACACCTACTGCCATTCCTGCGGCAAACTTCTCATCGAACGCAAGGGGTATTTCATCCCCACCTATAACCTCAATGGGAAACAATGCAGGTTCTGCAAGACCGTGATACCCGGGGTGTGGGGGTGATAGACAGTGACGAGTGATGAGTGACCAGAAGACAGTGTGTGAATAGTGACTGAACTTATACTACCAAGGGCCTTGTCGGAGCGGCTTTAGCCGCGATTCCTCCTTTCACCTCAATCATGCATGTTTGAATCTGCTTAAGTACCTGCGCATGGCCGCCTGAAGCGCATCGAGATAGATGTAGGTGACGGGGGTGATGTACAGCGTCACGATCTGGGAAAAGACAAGGCCGCCCACCACGGCGACCCCCAGCGGCTGCCTGGTTTCGCCCCCTGCTCCCAGCCCGAGGGCTATGGGCAGCGTCGCCATGAGGGCCGACATGGTCGTCATCATGATGGGCCGAAACCGGATGAGGGCGCCCTGATAGATTGCTTCTTCCGGCTTTTTCCCGTCCTTTCTCTCCGCATCCAGGGCAAAATCGATCATCATGATGGCATTTTTCTTCACGATGCCGATGAGCATGATGACCCCGACCAGTGCATAGAGGTTAAGGTCGATATGGAAGATCATCAGGGTCAAGAGCGCCCCGAGACCGGCGGATGGGAGCCCCGACAGGATGGTGAGGGGATGAATGAAGCTCTCGTAGAGAATTCCGAGCACGATATAGATGACCAGGATTGCCACCAGAATCAGGATACCGAGTCCCACCATTGATGACTGGAAGGCCTGCGCTGTTCCCTGTGCGCTGCCGGTAATCGTTGAAGGCAAGACCGACCGAGCCGTCTTTTCCACATCATTCACTGCGTCACCCAGTGATTTTCCTGGTACAAGATTGTAGGACAGCGTCACGGCGGGAAGCTGACCCAGGTGGTTGACCGTGAGCGGCCCCAGGGTCTGATCCAGGCTTGCCACCGTACTTAAGGGAATCAGGTTGCCTGAAGATGACCGGATATAGAGCAGAGAGAGGGCGGACGGATCCATCTGATACTCCGGCTCGAGCTCGACGATGACCTGATATTCGTTGGTGGGTCCATAGATCGTGGAGACCTGGTTTGAGGAATATGCGTATTGGAGTGCGGTCTCTATTTGAAGGGCAGACAGGCCCAGCGCCGATGCCTTGTCCCGGTTGATGGTTATTGAGATCTGGGGATTCTTGATCTGGAGATCGCTGGTCACGTCCTGAAATCCCTGTAGATCCTTCAGCCTTGATTCCATAATCGGGGCATATTTATACAACTCGCCGATATCCGGGCCCTGCAGGGTGTACTGGTACTGGCTTTTTGTCAGATACCCGCCGATGCGTATGGATGGTGGGTTCTGCATGTATACCTGGATCCCGGTGACCGATGCAAACTTCGGCCTGAGTTCCTGGATCACCTCATCCGGATTCAGGCTGCGTTCGCTACGTGATTTCAACCGAGCCATCATGGAGCCGGTATTGGCCGAGGTGCTGCCGAACCCGCTACCTACGCTTGACATGATGACATCT
>JBEKLI010000160.1:0-5480 GCA_050010275.1 Desulfomonilia bacterium
CATTTGTCTTCTCGTGCACCTCAGGATAGTCCGGGTCCAGAGCACCGTTGGCATCGCCGGAGATGGCCCTGCTCCTGAACAGGACCCGTGCCGGATTGATGCCCTGTTTGAGCTTATCACCGAGCGACCAGAGGACCTCTTCGAGAAACATGCTCTTGGCGCCCGTGTTGCCGTCACTGCCGATCTCTTCCTTGTCGACCAACAGCACAATGGTGGTAAAGGGCACCTTCCGGGCATCAAACACAGCGGCAAAGGCGGCCCATGAGCAGACACGGTCATCCTGGCCGTAGGCACCGATCATCGACTGATCAAAGCCGACCTCGCGGGCCGGCCCTGCAGGGACCACCTCAAGGTCGGCCGAGACAAAGTCCTGTTCCACAATGCCATACTTCTTATGCAGCAGCGTCAGGATCTGCCGCTTGACCTTATCATCCTTGGCCCTCAGATCAGGCCGGGAGCCGCAGATGAGGTTGAGCTTCTCGCCCACAAAGGCGTCCTCCAGCTTCTTGCCGTACTGGGCCTTGCCGGCCAGGTGGGGCAGCAGGTCCTCGATGGTGAAACACGGCTCTTTCTCGTCCTCGCCGATGACGACCTTCACCAGCTTTCCATCCTCCTTTACCACCACGCCGTGGAGGGAGAGCGGACGGGCAAGCCACTGGTATTTCTTGATCCCGCCGTAGTAGTGGGTCTTGAGCATGGCGAGCTCGGTATCCTCGTAGAGCGGGTTGGCTTTCAAGTCGATTCTGGAGCTGTCGAGGTGCGCCACCACGATCCTGACACCATCGGCCAGCGGTCGCATGCCGGTGCGGCACAGGGCCATGGCCTTGCCGTGATTGTCCATGACGGTAAGGCCCTTGTCGCGGGATGCCTTGTCCTTGATATAGCCGACAGCCTCGCGCTCGGTCTTCACCTCGGAGAGGAACCGGATATATTCACGGCAGTACGTCTCGACCCTCCCCTCTTTCCCCTGGAGGATCTCCCATCCGGACTTTGGATTGTTGGCCAGTACATTCTTCTGTGTTTGCTTTTTCCTGGGCATCTTCTACCTTGCCTGCTGCATGAATTTTTTTAGGGGCCTTATTGGAATCTCCCCGGTATGATATGGCTGCAATATTCACACGCCTGGCCCTTCATGGCGATTCGTTCAATGAAGTACCCCTTGCGTGCAATGATCAACTTCTTACAGTTGGGACAGTAGGTATTCTCCCCGACGTGTCCCATGACATTCCCACTATACACGAAATTAAGCCCCTCACTCAATCCGATTTCACGTGCCCGCTCGATCGTCTTTATTGGTGTGGGTGGTGCGGAATCGTATTTGTAACGTGGATAGTACCTGCTGATGTGCCAGGGGATGTCAGGGCTTATGGAGCCGATGAAAGAGGCGATGTCGCGCATCTCTTCATCCGAGTCGTTTTCGCCCGGGATGAGAAGTGTTGTGATCTCTATCCAGATACCGTTGTCATGGTAGGTCTGGATGGCGTCCAGCACCGGGGCGAGCCTGGCCGAACACAGCTTCCTGTAGAAGTTCTCTGTGAAGGCCTTGAGGTCGATGTTGGCGGCATGGATGGTACCCTTGAGATCGCTCGCTATTACTTCGGGGGTTGTATAGCCGTTGGTGATCATATTGTTGAAGAGCCCCTGGTTCTTTGCCAGAACCGCCGTATCGAGTGCATACTCAAGGTAGATCGTGGGCTCGGTGTAGGTATACGATATGCTCTTACATCCACTTCGTAAAGCAGCTGAGACAACAGCTTCAGGCAAGAGCTCATCTCCTGTGATGCGGCCCGTATCCAGGGGATACTGCGAGATATCGCTGTTCTGACAGAATGCACACTTGAAGTTGCATCCCACCGCGGCAATGGAAAAAGAAGAAGAGCCCGGCAGGAAATGGAAGAGGGGTTTTTTTTCGATGGGGTCTACGTTGGCTGAGATGCTCCTTCCCCATACGAGGCTGTAGAGCACCCCGTCCTCGTTCTTCCTGACCCCACAGACACCCACCTTTCCATCGGCAATGAGACACCGGTGGGCGCACAGAAAGCACCGTACCTTGTTCTCCTCCGCCTTAACCCAGAAACGGGCCTGCTTCATCAGTCCTCGTACCTCGCACCCTTGTCCGCAGACAGGCTCATCCGTGCGTAGCGCTTGAGCACGCCTGTGAGCTCCTTCCTGGGCGGAGCCCATGCCTTTTTCCTCTTCGCGAGCTCGGCTGCATCCACCAGAAGGTCGAGCCTGCGCCCCGGGATATCTATATTGATAATATCACCTTCTTTTACCAATGCAATGGGTCCGCCTTGGGCCGCCTCAGGGGAGCAATGGCCGATGGCCGCTCCACGGGTGCCGCCGGAGAACCTTCCATCGGTAATGAGTGCCACATCCTTATCGAGTCCCATACCCGCGATGGCAGATGTGGGAGTGAGCATCTCGCGCATGCCGGGACCGCCCTTGGGTCCCTCATACCTGATGACCACGATATCGCCTTTTTTGATGCCGCCTGCCAGGATCACCTTGGCTGCCCTTTCTTCCGAGTCGAACACCCGGGCCTTGCCCTTACGCTTCATCATCTCTGGGGAAACGCCCGACTGCTTCACGACCGCACCATCCGGAGCAAGCGTGCCCTTGAGGATGGCGATCCCGCCCTCTTTGTGGTAGGCATTGGCAATAGGCCGGATGACATCGTCATCCAGGATACGTGCTGCCTTAAGATTGTTGCCCAGCGTCTTGCCCGTTGCCGTCATCACCTTGGTATTCAACACCTTTAACTCGGCAATGCGCTTCATGACCGCCTGGATGCCTCCTGCACGGTACAGGTCCTCGATGTGATGGGGCCCAGCGGGTGAGAGGGAGCACAGGTGGGGCACCTTTGCGCTCATGTCATTGAAATCGTCCAGGTTCAGCTTGATGCCTGCTTCATACGCAACGGCAGGCACATGGAGAACGGTGTTGGTGGAGCAGCCCAGTGCCATGTCCACGGCAATGGCGTTCTTGAAGGCGGCAGCGGTTGCGATTGCACGGGGCTTTATCCCTTTTTCCAGCAGCTCCATGACCTTCATGCCCGCATGCTTTGCAAGCCTGATGCGTTCGGAGAACACCGCAGGGATCGTGCCGTTGCCGGGCAGCCCTAGGCCCAATGCCTCTGTCAGGCAGTTCATGGAGTTGGCCGTGTACATGCCCGAGCATGACCCGGCACCGGGGCAGGCGCACTCTTCAAGTTCTGCAAGTTCTGAGACGTTCATGGTGCCTGCCTTGACCCTGCCGACTCCTTCGAACACGCTGATAAGGTCAACAGCTTTGCCGTGGAGTGTCCCGGCCAGCATGGGGCCGCCGGAGACCACGATAGCAGGGATATTGAGCCGCAATGCCGCCATGAGCATGCCGGGTACGACCTTGTCGCAGTTGGGGATAAAGACCAGTGCATCAAAGGCATGGGCAAACGCCACGAGCTCTATGGAGTCGGCGATGATCTCCCGGGAAGGCAGCGAATACTTCATGCCGGCATGGTTCATGGCGATGCCGTCACAGATGCCGATGACCGAGAACTCCATGGGTGTTCCGCCTGCTATGCGCACACCTGCCTTCACTGCATCCGCGATCTGGTGCAGGTGTATGTGTCCGGGGATGATCTCGTTGGCGGAGTTTACTATGCCCACAAAGGGACGTGCTATCTCCTCGTCGGTCAGGCCGCATGCCTTGAGTAGTGATCTGTGGGGTGTCTTTTCAATAGATTTCTTTGTCTGGTCGCTTCGCATGGAATGTCCTCTCATTATCGAGCTTCAGGAATTAAAGTATTACACTAATGGGCCTGGTTTTCAAGAAGCGATAAGCTTTTCAGCTCTTAAAACAAGGATAATTTAGTTAACAGAGATGTGGATGAGTGAAATGAACCCCAACACAAAAGGTTTCTGTAGCGTGGGTGGAGCTTAAAGCCCAATCCGCCAAAAGAAACAACACGGGTGCAGATTCATGTCTTACTTGATATGAACCTGCACCCTTGCTGTTTATATCGTTAAGCGTGGCGTCTCTTGATGTTTCCCATCTGGTTGTTTGTCTTGTTGAACTCCATGTACAACCTGGCGATGAGCAGGAATATTGCCAGGATGAAAAGCCCGATCATAAAAAACGGCATCGTGTTGAACTTTACGTCGATCCACTGTCCCACGAACAGGCCCAGGAAAGAAGCAATGACAAGAATGGCGCCCCATGCTCTGAACATAAGCAGCTCATTGAGATTGCTGATCCTGTTCTGCTGCTGTTCATTCTTTTTCATGGCCGTTACCCCCTTCCTTTGTCTTCCCGGTTTCATGTTCCCTCCGGGATGATCTGAGGCTTCTTTATAAGATCCTCAGCTCACGATGGTCTTCACTGCTTCGATAACCGGGGCGGTAAACAGGGCCACAAGTACTGCATACAGCGCAAAAGACCCTACTGCCTCGCTCAGGTACATCCTCGGATAACGGTGCTTCAGGGAAATAATGGTCAACCCGCCCATGATCAGGCAGCCCAGGTGGAAATAGGGGAAGCTGTTGCCGCCTGATGTTGCTACCGCTGCAAATGCAAACGTACCGGTGATCATTACCACGAACATTGCTACGATTATTGTTTGGATTGTCCTTTTCATTGTATTGACCTCCTTTTTGTTTTATCTCTGTATAGGTAATAGGCAACCACCGTGCCAACTGTTCAGATTAAGAGAAAATATTTCTAACATATTAAAAATAGGATGTTTAATTGATATGCATCACGGGTGTGATACTAAAACAGGCCTTTAAAAGGCATGTTCAATGAAATAGAATGTTCAGCATGACTGAAAGAAACGTTTAATAGAATTTTACATGGAGTCTGAAATGGCGATACAGGAAAAGGTTGCCGGCTTTACGATCCGCAAGGCTTCGCAGGAAGACGTATCCCTGATCCTCTCATTCGTACGTGAGCTGGCGGAATATGAGAGACTCCTGCACGAGGTGGTTGCCTCTGAAGAATCCCTTCGAGAGTCACTCTTCGGTGAGCGGAAGGTGGCTGAGGTGATCTTCGGGGACAAGGATGGCGACCCGGTTGCTTTTGCGGTGTTCTTCCATAACTACTCCACCTTCTTAGGCCAGCAGGGCATCTATATCGAAGACCTGTTCGTGAAGCCTCACATGCGCGACCTCGGCATCGGAAGGGCCATGTTTGCGCACATTGCCCGCATAGCACTTGAGCGCGGCTGTGGCAGGCTCGACTGGTGGGTGCTCGACTGGAACGAGCCGGCCATTAAATTCTATAAATCTCTCGGCTCGGTTCCCATGTCCGCGTGGACAGTCCAGCGTCTGACCGGTCAGGCACTCGAAAAGCTTGCTGATGAAGGTCAACTCAACCATGTATCCAAATGACAGACCCCTCATCCCGACCTCTCCCCATATGACCGTGGGGAGAGGGTCTCTGGATTCGTAGCTTCCGCGGGAGTCACACCATACATGGCACCATGAACATCCAACCTTACC
>JBEKLI010000161.1:0-5478 GCA_050010275.1 Desulfomonilia bacterium
TTATCTAAGCATTGCCAATATAGTTTTCTTAAGCCATACAGGGTCTTTCATCTTTTATGCTGATACTGCGTCTTGTACTCATGAAAAGATTTATGTACTATATTTTTCCATGTAATGAAATCCGAACAATCTCCTGTCAGGATGCGTGTAACATTATGCCCCAGTGAGGATATTGATGGTATGGAGCACAAAGAAAAACCGGCATGGATGCAGCAAGCGGGTAACTACCCCGCTGACTGAAGAAACAACTATCTGCGCAAGTGACCTCCCAGGGTTGGACGAGGAATGGATTCAACTTGCCGAAGAGGTCGTGCTGAGCAATATCGCCACGGATATGGTTAGACGGCATAAGCTTCTTTTGCAGTTGCACTATGGAAAGGGCGATAACAAATCACGACCGCGACCCCGGCATCACACCAGAAAAAGACAGCCCAACATGCCCTCAGCCATTAACCCGAAAGATCTTGAAGTTCGGCTTAAAGATAAACTCCAGGATGAGCAGATCTTCTTGAGAAATGAGTTAACGCTGTCAGCCTTGGCCCATGAGCTTGGAGTTGAACCGCACCACCTCTCAAGGTTTTTGAACATTTACCTCAATACCACCTTCCACGACCTCGTGAATACCTTCCGGGTAGGCTTTGCCAAGACCATGCTCATCAGCGACCCGGAAAGTACTATCCTGGATATCGCCTTTGCTTCCGGATTCAATTCCAAGGCGAGCTTCAACAGGATCTTCAAAAAGATGACCGGGTCTACTCCAAAACAGTATCGCCAGAACGGAATTGGTCTTTACCCTTAAGGAATCTCAATTATATTTTCATAAACTCTCTTCGATTAAAAAGTTTATATTGATTCAAGCATCAGTTTGCTTTAGCCTTAGATGACGGCGGAACAAATGCAGGGAGGTGCGCATGAGCCCTGGTGAACATTTTAATCTATCTCAGCAAATAAATTCTATGATCAGATCGTTTCTTGATGAGCCTAGCCAGAACACACTTTGGCAGGACCAAGGCGAACGGGCATGGGCAGACCCCCTTGTAGGTTTTTCAAGAGGCGGCGATCCTCTATGGAATTCTCTTAAGAAGGTCGTGGGACCCTTCCATTGGACCCCAAAAGAAATATTCTTACAGGCATTCCCTAATGTAAATGCTTCCCCCGGAGAGCTCACCGTGATCAGCTGGATACTCCCCCAAACAGAGTCAACAAAGGCCGACAACCGTCGGGAGACCTCGTTCCCTTCCCACCGCTGGGCGCGCACACGCACCTTTGGCGAAGAGATTAACAACAATCTGAAAAAACATGTTGTAACGGCACTTCAATCAATGGGGTATGAAACTATAGCACCCACGCTCCATACCGGTTTTTCATGGCAGAATTCTCCTCAGTACGGGTTTTCATCAAACTGGTCGGAGCGGCATGTTGCATATGTATCTGGTCTGGGGACCTTCGGTCTGTGTGACGGGCTCATTACCCCTGTGGGCAAGGCCATGCGCTTAGGGTCAGTAGTATCACACATACAGATTCCACCTACACCGAGACCTTATAGCTCTCACACAGACTATTGCCTCTTCTTCTCAAAAGGTACTTGCAAAAAATGCATCTCTCGCTGTCCGGCCGGAGCCATCAGTGATGCCGGTCATGATAAGGGTAAATGCTTTGACTATGTTTTTGGTAAGGCTATTCCATACATCAAATCCACCTATGGTTTTGACGGTTACAGCTGCGGGTTGTGCCAGACAGGCGTGCCCTGCGAGTCAAAGATACCTCTCAATGATACATTAAAATGAAGCTGCTCGTTCGAGGCGGGAGCATCGCAGCGGGTGTCGGTGTAGCCAGAAGTTATGTAGACATCCTGAAGGAATTCTGTACTTCTCAAGGGGTGGAGGTCATCAACCGCACCAAACCTCAAGATAATTCCTTTGACGGCATATGGACTTTCCAGGATGACATCGCTCCGTTTGCCCCGCAGATCCTCCTGATCCACTTCGGTGTTGACGATGCATTCTTCCCGGTTTACCGCTCGGAGTTCAAGGAAAACCTGGTGAGGATGGTCAGATCTGCCAGGGAGCAGTTTAACCCAGTGATTGTATTGCTCACATCCCACACCTTTGACGACCCTTACGAAATGGATGCCGTGAACATATACTACCGCACGATAAGGGAAGTCAGTATTGATCTTGATTGTGAAATGGTGGCTGTGCACACCTATTGGGCTGGCTATCTTTTTGATCGGGGGCTTGCCAACTCTGAATTTATCCAGAACGACGCCCGCCTGCCCAATGAACGCGGCCATGATATTTTTGCAGAGGCGCTTATTTACAGGATCAAACGGATCATTACCCAAAAAGAAAGAATTTCGAGCTGGTGAGGGCGTTTACCGATATTTACAGCGAATGGAGTTAGTGATTTCAGCACCTAATACTATTGTTCTATCAAACAAAAGGAGATGCGGCTTATGCTGAGAAAATCCATTATCGCGATTGTCATCATCTTTATTCTGTGGGCCGTTTTAGATTTCATAGTGCATGGGTTCATACTGAGTAGTGCCTATTCCGAGACCGCTCAGCTATGGAGGCCCATGGAGGAGATGAGCCCATGGCTTATCTATCTTGTCACAGCCGTCAGCTCATGCATTTTCACTGCAATCTATGCGTTTCTGATTCATGAAAAGAGTATATCTGTTGCAGTGAAATACGGAACCCTCTTCGGCCTCGGCACCGGGGTCTCCATGGGCTACGGCAGCTATGCAGCAATGCCTATTACTGCCTTCATTGCCCATATCTGGTTTTTCAGCACCCTCATCAAGATGGTGTTGGCGGGTTATATCGTGGGGGTCATAGTAAAAGAATAAAGCCACTTCACGCCATAGATCCTGCGAGGAACATGCCGTAGTGTGCCATGTGAGCAATGATGTCCACTGCATCCTCGGGTGTGGAGAGAGTGACCACAGGGCCAAAGCCGGTCTGCTTCAGGGCCAGGCCCTCCTCGGTAAGCGCTACCACGATTATTGGCTTGCCCGTCTCTTTTTGTATCCTGCCGATACCTGATATAACGCGGTCTTCTGCCTGGATCTGGGCCTTGAGCACGGAAAGCTTGAGCTCCTTTGTGTAAAGCTTGCCGTCAAACCGTTCCTGGCATGCGATAAAGTCTTCCACATAGCGTGACCTTCCTACTATTCCCAAAGCGACCACGGCATCCACCTCGTGCCATTCGGCAAGTGTCTGTATCACATGGAGATACAGTTCGGGGTCCCCCTCACCTACCACGTCCACAGGGTTCCTCCTGTTCCAGTATTGCGGGAGTCGTGCATCGAAATCCTTGATGATGGCAGGGGTGAGCTGAGGCAGGACAAGGCCTTTATCTTCACATTCATCTGCGGCGATGATACCCCACCCGCCGCCCATGGTCATGATGGCGGTCCGGTTGGACCGCGGTATGGGCAGAACAGTCATGGCGGCAGATACATTCAGCAACTCCAAAGGGGTGTTTACCTGGACGACTCCTGCCTGGGTGAACATAGCCTTATACGTTGCATATGAACCCGCCATAGACCCGGTGTGAGACTGGGCGGCCATTGATCCTGCCTGCGATCTGCCGGCCTTCAGGGCAACAACTGGTTTTTTTTTCGATACTTCATGCGCGATCTCCATGAACTCCCTGCCGTCTGTAATACCTTCCACGTACATGGCAATGGCCTTCACCTCGTCGCGTTCGCCCATATACAAAAGAAGGTCGCTCGCGTGCAGCATGGCCTCGTTGCCGGTGCCGGCATACAGGGAAAGCCCTATGCCTTTCTGCGCGATCCATTTTATGATTTGAAGACCCAAGTTGCCACTCTGAGATATGACAGCAAGGCCTCCCGGTTTCGCCGCTGTGGATGTCGGCAGGGCCTCGAAAAAGTGATGCGCCGATGCTATACCCATAGTGTTCGGGCCCATGAATACAAGCCCGCTTTGCCGGGCTATCTCAATAATCTCCTTTTCAAGTTGCGCCCCTTCTTCTCCCATCTCCCTGAATCCGGAAGAGATGATCACAACAGCCGAAATGCCTTTGGCTACGCATTCTCTCATGGTTGAAGGTATGTAAGGTGCGGGAATGACCAGCATTGCAAGGTCGACATTTTCCGGTATTGCAGTCAGGCTCGGGTAGCTTTTTATGCCCAGGATCTGTTCCTTCTTCGGGTTCACGGGAAATACCTTCCCTTTGTATTCCCATCCCAGTATGGATGTGAGGATGAGGTTTCCCCACTTTACAGGCACTTCGGACGCCCCCACCACTGCAACCGAGGATGGATAGAACATCTTGTCGAGTTTATTGCTCAGATCTTTCCTGTCCATTCGTGCCTTTTCCTCCCAAGTCATTTAGACATACCTGTTTTCTCTAAACCACCTGATGGAATCTTGTAATGAATTCTCCACGGGCCTGAAGCTGAGGCCTAACTCATTTACCGCCTTGGTGTTATCAAAGTAGAGGTATTGAGCCGCATAAGTTACCTCCGCAGGGGTTGACATGGGAGGCTTGTGGCTCACATAGTCGGACCACATCTTCAGAACAGCAGTACCTACCTTCATCGCCGGTATGGGCAACTTGAGAAGCATACGGCCATCAAAACCGGCTTCACGGCAGACCAGCCTGAAGAAATCGTTCATAGGGATATTTCTGTTACCCAAGATATACAGGTTCCCTGCCCTTCCCATCTTTGCAGCAAGTACATGACCCTTTGCCACATCACGGACATCAACGATATTAATCCCCCCGTTGAAGGAAAACCGGTTTATACCTTTGAGCACATCCACGATGATCTGCCCTGTGGGTGTAGGGACCAGATCCATTGGCCCAAAAGGGAAGCATGGGTTTACAATCACAAGGTCAAGCCCTCTTTTTGTAAAACCAATAGCCTCCTGCTGTGAGAGGTACTTGGTAAGAACGTAATGATTCCCCAGCGTGTATTGGTTAAAGAGTGTATCTTCAGTACTTAAGGCCTTTCCGGGTGCTATACCGATGGCGGCTATGGAGCTTGTGAAAACCACCTTCTCGATTTCCTTTTTCAGGCAGGCCCACAGGACGTTACGAGATCCCTGGATATTCACCTCATAGATCCTGCTCCAGTCCCGCATCCAAATTGAATAGACGGCAGCCAAGTGAAAGACCGTGTCTATCCCATCAAGGGCCTTCTCTACCGCAGCAATATCAAGTATGTCTCCTGTAAGTAACTCCACGCCAAGTCCGTCCAGATTTCTCGTGGATTCGCCGGGTCGGATCAGGCACCTCACCTCCACATTCTCCGAAAGCAACTCCCTGACTACATGCGAACCAATGAACCCTGCAGCCCCGGTTACTAATGCCTTCTGCATTGCAGATACCCCCTTTAGTATTGATTAAATTCACCAAGGATATATACCGCTTGATATACTCTATCAAAAAATGGGTATTAAGGAGTATAGTGTCAATGTGAAAAAGTTTACAAGTCCACTTTAT
>JBEKLI010000162.1:0-5474 GCA_050010275.1 Desulfomonilia bacterium
CGTCATCCCAGATAGGCTCGGAATATAATCTCTTATCATGGACGGGTTTCCCGATGAATCCGATCTCTGCATGGGAGTCAAGTACCATGTGAATGACACTGTCGCTATCGCCCGGAGATAAGCAGACCCTGATCTCCGGATATGACTTCCTCAGTGTAGTGAGAACCGGAGGGAGGAGGTATGTGGCGGGAATTGTGCTGGCACTGGTGAAGATGAGGCCGGAGACCGAATCCTGTGATATCAGGATCTTGTCCCATGCCTCATCCCTGAGCCTGAGAATCCTCTTCGCATACCCGTAGAGGATGGAACCCTCGGCGGTGAGGCTGATGCCGGACTTGGTACGATTGATGAGCATACAGCCGGTGAAGTCCTCCAAGTTTTTAATATGCTTACTCAAAGAAGGTTGGCTGAGAAGCATCTTCCGGGCGGCTCCGGAAAAACTCCGTACCTCCACGAGACACACAAGTGCTTCCAACTGCTGGAGGGTGATGAATCTGAACTGATCGGTTTTCATGGCAGATGATGATACATGGTGTTAAAACACCTAGCAATGGAAAGATGGAATATTTTGAATTCTATAAATGCATAATGTATAAGGAACCAGCTCGATAAGGGGAGAAGATGGACAAGAAAATGAAGCTGACAAAAACAGTCCACGGCGCTGGTTGAGCAT
The DNA here is from genome assembly GCA_050010275.1 of Desulfomonilia bacterium. Classification (GTDB taxonomy): domain Bacteria; phylum Desulfobacterota; class Desulfomonilia; order UBA1062; family UBA1062; genus MWEI01. The sequence goes on from JBEKLI010000162.1 coordinate 674, forward strand.
GCAAGCTTGGTCCGGAGGTTCTGGACAAGGCATTGCGCTCAATGGCGGTCATGCATGACCCGAACCTGCTCGTAGGCATGGAAAGACCCGACGACGCAGGGGTGTACAGGATTGCCCAAGACCTGGCATTGATCCTCACGCTGGATTTCTTCACCCCTATCGTGGATGACCCCTACGACTTCGGCCAGATCGCTTCTGCCAACGCCTTGAGCGATGTCTATGCCATGGGAGGCAGGCCGGTTCTCGCTATGAACATCATCTGCTTCCCGGGGAAGGGTATGGATATCGCCATACTTCAGGAGATCTTGAAGGGCGGCTATGACAAGATGGCCGATGCGGGTGTTCTGCTGGTAGGCGGCCACAGCGTTGATGACCCTGAGATAAAATACGGCCTGTCCGTCACAGGGACCGTTCATCCGGATAAGATCCTGAAGAATGTCGGCGGATTGCCTGGTGATACGGTCATCCTCACCAAGCCATTGGGGTGCGGGATCATCAGCACGGCCATCAAAGCCGAGATGGCCAGCAAGGGTGCAGAGGATAAGGCCGTTAGATCCATGAAAACCCTCAATCGGAAGTCTGCAGAGATCATGGCGGGCTTTCCTGTCCACGCCTGCACGGATGTGACCGGATTTGGTCTGTTGGGCCATGCATGCGAGATGATCGAGAAGACTAGTGTGGGCATGTGTATCTATGCATCGAAAGTGCCCCTGTTTGCCGAGGTCCTGGAGTATGCCCGTATGGGGCTGATCCCGGGTGGGGCATACCGTAACAGAGACTTCAGATTGAAGATGGTGGATATTCAAGACGGTATCAGCGATGAGTGTGCAATAACTCTTTTCGATCCCCAGACCTCTGGCGGTCTGCTCATCGTGCTGCCGAATGGAGAAGCTGATGAACTCGTCTCCCAACTCCATGCAGAAGGTGTGGAGGTAGCAGCCGTCATTGGGGTGATCACGGATGAACATCCGGGCAGGATCGTTGTTACGAAGTGACCAGTGATCAGAATCGATTGGCGAGTGATTAGTGACTAATGAATAGACTTAGTTGACCAGAATCGCCCAGGAAAAGTTTTTCATGGGCGGTTCCTTTTGTTTCTAATCTTCTTATTCTTGATTTTTCTGTTCACTGATCAGTGTTCACTGATCACTATTTATGTCTTCTTGTAATTATCCTTGTTTGTGATTAAATAGTCCTGTTCTGTACCAACACTCATTGAGGGGGAATGTATATGAAGAAAGGATTATTAGCTGTTGTATTGATGGCAGCCCTGGCGTTTGTGTTCTCTAACATCGTATTCGCAGCAGGCGATGGCTCATGGGACCGAGTCAAGAAGGAGGGTAAACTTACGATCGGCATAGATGATGCCTTTCCGCCTATGGAGTTCCGCAACGAAAAGAACGAGCTCGTAGGCTTTGACATCGATGCTTCAAAAGAAGTTGCAAAGAGGCTCGGGATCAAGGTCGAACATATCCCGACCGTGTGGGATACCGTCATCTTATCACTGAAGTCCAAGAAATTTGATATCGTCTGGTCCGCCATGTCCATTACCTCGGAGCGTGAAAAGGAGATCTCCTTCACCAAACCCTACATCATGGAGAAGCAGGTCATCGTAGTAAAGAAAGGAAACAAGAAGATCAAAGGCTTGAAGGACCTCGGTGCCGAAACGACAGTTGGTGTCCAGCTCGGCTCCACCTCCGAAGAGGCGCTTGCCAAGCAGAACAAGAAGTTTAAGGAGATCAAGAAGTACGACAAGAACACCGATGCCTTCCTTGATCTCAAGATCGGCAGGATAGACGCCCTGGCAGTGGATGAACTGGTGGGCCGCTATTATCTCTCACAGAAGCCCGGTGAGTACGCTGTCCTCAAGGAAGAGCTCCTTTCCGAGCCCATCGGTGTCGGACTCAGGAAAGAGGACGTCGCTTTAAAGGACAAGATCCAGAAGACCCTGGATGGGATGTTCAAGGACGGCACCATGAAGAAGATATCCATCAAGTGGTTCGGAGATGACATCACGTCCTGGAAATAACTCCAGAACCGTATCGAGGCTCAGCGTGCTTTCAGGCGCGCTGGGCCTCTTGTTCCTCATTACCATCCCTTTCTTGAACTCTTCGGCGTATGCTGCCAAGGGGCCTGACCAGTATGAACTGCTGGCAAAAGGCATGCAGTTGATCCAGGAAGACAAAGGCGATGCGGCTGTCGAGATATTCAAGAAGGTGCCTGCACCGGCCTTAGGTGAAGATGCCGGAGCATTCGTGCGTTCACGGATGGAGGCTGCCAAGATCCTTTTCAGCAAGAAGGATTACAAGAACAGCTCTGTGATGTGCCATGAGATACTGGTCTTGCTGCCGGATAATCTTGAAGCCAAGAACCTCCTTGCCGAGATTCAAGAAACCCAGACCCCCGAGTGGCTCCTCTTCATCAAGGATATGAAGACATTTCTTCCCACCCTGGTCAAGGCCACGGTCATGACCCTGCTCCTCGTCTTCATCACCATGGCGATCTCTCCCATGGGAGGCCTCTTCATTGCTTTGGGCAGGATCAGTCGCATCAGGATTCTCTCATCCTTTTTCTGGTGCTATATCTGGATATTCAGGGGCACGCCGCTTCTGCTCCAGCTCTTCTTCATCTATTACGGCCTGCCGTCACTGGGCGTCACCTTCAAGCCTTTCACCGCTGCGATACTCGGGCTCGGCCTGAATTACTCGGCATATCTCGCCGAGATCATGCGCGGGGCAATTGAAAGCATTGACCCGGGCCAGATGGAGGCAGCCAAGGCCATCGGCATGACCTACTGGCAGGCCATGCGCCGCATCATCATACCCCAGACATACAAGCGCCTCGTGCCGCCTGTGGGTAATGAGTTTATCGCACTCATTAAAGATACTGCATTAGTGTCGACCATTGCCATGGTGGAACTCATGAGGGCTGCAAATCAGATCTTCAGTGCTACGTTCAATGTATATATTCTCATCCAGGCTGCTATCATCTACCTTGTGCTTACAAGCATATTCACTGTCTCATTCAGAAAAGTCGAGGATCGACTGGGGGTATATGAAAACCGATGATTGAGCTACAGGGTGTTCTCAAGCGCTTCGGCAATCTTACTGCTGTTGACCATGTAGACCTAAGCATCAAGGAAGGCGAGCGGATCGTTATCATCGGACCCTCAGGATCAGGCAAGACCACCCTGCTCAGGATGATCAACTTTCTGGAAAAAATCGATGAGGGCAGGCTCCTGCTGGACGGCAATGAGGTCGGATACCGGCGCGATAAGAAGGGCAGGCTTGTCTTGGACAAACCCGATGTGATCTGCGCTCTCCGCTCCGAGATCGGCATGGTGTTTCAACATTTTCATCTCTTCCCCCATATGACCGCGCTCGAGAATGTTATGGAGGGCCCTGTCACGGTAAAAAAACAGCCCAAAGAGAAGGCCCGGAACATAGCTATGGACCTGTTGGGCAAGGTGGGCTTGCTCGATAAGAAGGACATATTCCCCGCATTCCTTTCAGGCGGTCAGAAACAGCGTGTGGCCATTGCCAGGGCCCTGGCAATGAAACCCCGGCTCATGCTCTTCGACGAGCCCACGTCAGCCCTTGACCCCGAGCTTGTGGGCGAGGTCTTTGGGACCATTAAGACCCTGGCTGCAGAGGGGATGACCATGGTAATCGTCACACACCAGATGGGATTCGCCCGGGAGATGGCTGATCGGGTGATCTTTATGGATAACGGCTCCTTCATCTTTGATGGAACCCCCAGGGAGGTATTCTCGGAAAATATGGATAACCCCAGGGTCAAGGCCTTTATGGACAAGGTACTGTAGTCATGGGTACAGGGTCCGTCATCAATGGGCCTGGTCAGATCATCGCCATCGGAGACTCACTTACTGCCGGTTCCCAGCCGGGTATCACCCAGTATGCTCCATTCGCAGATATCAGGACACTTGAACTTTTGCATACGACATATCCATACATGCTTGGCGAGATGCTCTCTAAAAAATGGAACGGCAGGCTTGTGCTTAACCTCGGAAGGAGCGGGAGCACCTCCCATGAGTGGCTGCCCGGGAGTTCATGGACCAAGAGCGGGGTGAAGGACTTTCCTTTGAATGGAAAGCCGCTGGATGAAATCATGGAATCAGATAAGGACTACCGTGTGTGCCTCATGATGATCGGCACCAATGATGCCAGCTATTCAGTGGTGCCTGATGTTGTAGCTCGTTTCATTGGTGGCGTTGCCGGGTATGAAAATGGGGATTTTCTCCTCACCAAGGAAAACATCCTGGCGTGCCTTATCAAACTGAAGGAACGAGGGCTCACCACTTACCTTGCCAAAATCCCGCCCAATGCTTACCGTGGCGGGTTGAAATATTTCGGCATCGATAGGTTATTTTTCATGTCAGGCAGCGCCCGGGAACGGCTTGGCATATATACGAAGACGATCAATAACAGGATCGAAGAGATTCTAGAGACCTATCCCGACCTAGCACGAAGAGGCCCGGATTTTCACAATCTATTGAAAGACCATGAGAAGATCTGGCTCAAAGATAGGCTCCACCTTAATGCGGAAGGCTACCGCCTCATGGCAGCGATTTGGGCGGACCATCTAAAAAGAGACGGTGTCATCATCGATCAAGGTTGAAATCCCCCCCCTTGATCACCCCTTAAGGGAAGGGGTAGTCAATCTTACATCACCGACATGAGCTTGGTGAGACGTGTCAGGAGAACGGGGTGGGTGAACATGCCCTGGATTTTGAGCTCTCCGCTCAACAACTGCTTGAGCACGTTCATCAGCAGCGACATCG
>JBEKLI010000163.1:0-5472 GCA_050010275.1 Desulfomonilia bacterium
TAACTAATAATATGAAAACAATGATGAACAGATATCTTAGGGCATAAAGGGAGTACAGCCCCCCTGCTTTATAAAGTAAATAAAATATGATTTCTGGTATCCACGCACAATAGATCTGGTTGTTGTCGGTAGGTGTCCAACTGAAAATAGAATGGTCGGGTATTAATGTGTTATTTTCCAAGAGATATCGTCCATAGGCAAGGTGAAACCAGATATCACCATCATTTATTGGTTCTGCATATCTGATGACTATTGTGGCGAGAACAACAATTGAAAGAAGAATCAGCAATAATTTAGTATGTCGTGCTCTTATCATTTACTAACATCCAACAATCAATAATTTATTAAAATCATATAAGCCAATTGCAAAACTCACAGTTTGCGGGCGGGTGGCCTGAATAAGCAGGAGAATTCCAATGCTGTGGGTGGCAAGGGCTAAGCCTGAAAGGCTTGCCCTTGGGATAACCCTCAAGGGTTTAGTCCGATATCTTCACGCGCCAGCCGAAGGGATCTGACTTTTCTCCATACTGGATCTGTAAGATCTCGTTATATAAGCGTTCCGTCAGGGTCCCTGTCTTGCCGCCGTTGATGACGTGCTCTTTCCCCTGATAATAGATTTGGCCGATAGGAGAGACAATGGCCGCCGTACCTGAAGCAAACGCCTCTTTCACTGACCGGTCAGCAATCCCGGAAATAATCTCACTCATGGCCGGTGCCCGTTCCGTCACCTTCACGCCCCAGCTCCGCGCCAATTGGATGACGGAATCCCGTGTGATACCGGGGAGAATAGAACCTGAGAGCGGCGGTGTAACAAGTTCATCGCCGATCACGAAGAAGGCATTGCTCGTCCCCACCTCTTCTACATATTTCCGCTCAATGGCATCCAGCCAAAGGACCTGCGTATACCCCATTTCCTTGGCCTTCTGGCTGGCGTAGAGGCTGGCGGCATAATTCCCCGCATTTTTGCAGTTCCCGACACCGCCGCGAACGGCCCTGACGTAATCCTCACTGACGTAGATCTTTGTCGGACTGAACCCTTCAGGATAGTAAGCCCCGACAGGACCGACAATGATGAAGAAAAGATATTGATTTGACGGGTGGACACCCAGCGCCGGCTCCGTGGCGATCATGGTCGGGCGGATATACAGGGACGTTCCGGCGCCGCGAGGGATCCAGTCCTGTTCCAGAAGGACAAGTTTTTTCATGCCCTCCATAAACAGCTCCGGATCGATTGTGGCCATGCACAGGCGCTCTGCCGAGGCATTCATCCGCTTGATGTTTTCCATGGGCCGGAACAGGTAGATACTCCCGTCCTTTCCATGATAGGCCTTCAGCCCTTCAAAGATTTCCTGGCCATAGTGGAGACTCATGGCCGTGGGGTCAAGGATGATCGGACCGTAAGGGCCGATGACGGGTTCATGCCAACCCTTGCCGTCCTTATATTTTACCGTAAACATATGATCCGTGACGATCTGGCCGAAGCCCAGTTTGGATTCATCTGCCGGTTTTGCCTTCAGCTTGTCCGGTGCACATTTTATGATTTTGATGTCCATAAAGATCTTCCCCTATAATTTATAAGCCAGCTTTGTTACCATAGCATCTGCATCTCAAATGGAGTATAGGTATATTCTATTATTATCTGTGATTTTGATCCTTTGGTCAATATGAAGTTCTCGGGGGCCGCCCCTCCTTAACATTTACTCGGTACGGGTAAATTTTTATCCTTTGCCGATAAAGGAGGGTGCAACAATGAACTGTTGCATGATATGCGGCAATCTCGTGGATGTATCCGACCGGTACTGTTCCCAGTGCGGCTCATGCCTGTGGCCATCGACGCAGGTAGCCGAATACCGCTTCATAACTATCCTCTGCACCGACCTGAGCGGATACAGCCTGCTGTCTGAAAGACTCGACCACGAGGAACTCAGGGAACTCATGGGCAGTGTCCTGAGTGAGATCACCCGGATCATCACCCGCTTCGGCGGTACCATCGAGAAGTATATCGGTGACGCAATAGTTGCCATATACGGCAACTCCAAGGCCAGAGAGGATGATCTTCTCAGGGCCATCCTGTCTGCCCGGGATATCCACAGGACAGTGGAAGGACTGAACGTGCTCCTGCCAGGTACCTGCGACATCCGTATGGGCATGCACACCGGTATAAACACGGGTGAGGTGCTTGTGGATTCCGGCACGGGTAGCCACTCATCGCACGGTACCCTGGGAAAGCCCATCAATATTGCCTCCAGACTGTGTGATATAGCATCAAGGGGGGAGATCTTCATCGGGGAGTCGCTCATATCAGAGGCAATGCGGTATTTTCACCTGGAATGGATGGGCAGGAAGATGCTCAAGGGCTTCAGAACCCCTATCCATGTGTACAAGGTTATGGATGAGAGGAAGATTCCTTTAGCCGTGCACCGCTCCGGCGGGGTCACCTCGCCGCTGGTTGGGCGTGAAAACGAGCTGTCCGAGCTCTTATCCAGGGCACGTAGGCTTCAATCAGGGCAAGGTGGTGTTCTCAGCATCATAGGCGATGCCGGTGTCGGCAAGAGCAGGCTCATTGAAGAGTTCAAGGCATTGCTTGATGATGGAGTTGCATTCATAACAGCCACCTGCCACGATCATGCAAGCTCCACCCCGTACTTTCCTTTTACGAAACTGATATCTTCACTCCTGGGAATCTATGAGAAGGATAATACCTATAAAAGTATTTCCCAGGCATTGATTCAATTCGGTCTACCCACGGAGCATGCAGCTCATCTTACTTTCTTCATGGACCAGGCCTTTCCCTTAAGATACGAATCTCCGGATAGCCTCAAGGAGCAGATCAGTGATGCCTTTGTTTGGCTGCTCAGCTCGAAGGCTTTAGCCCGGCCTACCATTATCTGTATTGAGGACATCCACTGGGCGGACCAGAGCACCCTTGATCTCCTGACCTATCTCAGCCACAATTGGAAGAGGTCCTGGCCCTGTCTGCTGGTACTTTCACATCGTCTCGGATCAATGCCTGCCTTATCAGGCAGCTTCATAAGCCTGCGCGAACTGAGTGAGTCGGAAGTGGGCAGAATGCTCACACTCATGTTTGACGCACTCACAATACCTGACACGGCCGTGCGCTCACTGACCGATGCCACCGGCGGCAATCCATTCTTCATAGAGGAGCTGGCAAATTACCTCCTGGAAAAGGGAGTCGATCTATCCGATCATGGTCAAACGGGCCTCCTGAATGATGTGCCCACGACCCTGTACGGACTCATCTCTTCACGGCTTGATCATATGGAACCGATTGCCAAGAAGATGCTTCAGGAAGCGGCCCTCATCGGCAGGGGCTTTTCAGAGGACCTCTTGGCCTTGGTATGCTCAAATCCTGATTCCTTAAAAGATGGATTGATCGAATCAGTCAAGCACGGCTTCATCCATCCTATGGGTGAAGGGGAATATATCTTCAAGCATGATATGACCCGTGATGTGGTGAGCAGAACCCTCTTGAAGAAAGAGAGGGTCAGGCTACACAAAAAAATCGCCCTGGCCTTGGAAGACAGAATCGGCTCATGTCCCGGGGATCATGCCGGAGAGCTCGCCCATCACTACGGCAAGGCTCAGGATTACATCAAAGCAGTATACTACCATATGGAAGCCGGCAAAAGCTGCCAGTCAACAGGGGCATGGGTTGAGGCCGGCTGGCACTTCTCATCGGCAGAACGCTGTGTGCTTGCAGCCCCGGCTTTTCCTGAAGTCGAAGAAAAGGTTGTTGAGATACAAGAAGGGATATGGAGATGCTGCCGGGTGTTCAATCCGGCCCGGGCTATTACTGCGCTGGAGGCCTTAGCCGATAATTACCGGCTTAAAGGGCTTAAAGAGGAAGAGGCCTTTTGTTCCATCAGGCTTATCAACCTCTATTCCCAAATCGGTTTGTTTGAAAAGGCCAAAGAGTACTACACCCACGTGTTAAGCATCATTGGGAATGATCCTGTGTTGATTGCCGCGGCACACACCGCCATTGCCTACACCTACACCTTTCTCGGAAAGCAAAACGATGCATTACGTCTTCTGGATCGTTCCCGACCTTCACTCGAGGCATCGGACCGGTTCCTTTTTACCGTCAATACCCTCACCACTTTGGCTGCATGCGTGTGGAAGGGTGACATGAAGAGTGCACGCACCTGGTATGATCGGACCAAGGTGTTCAGTGGGGCATATATGGATATCGATCTTATGGCGGACATATGGCTCGCCCATATCTGTTGTCTCGAAGGCGACTTTGATGAGGCACGCAGGGTTTTAGGCGAGGTCTCATCGCGGGAGAAAAAGCTGGGTAAGCTTGCCGGCGGACTTTCGTATTTAAGGATCCAGGGTTCCATCTATTTCCGCTCCCGGTATTTTGGAGATATTAGGGGTGCCCGATATGATTTGCATGTATTTAACGCCTTAGGCTCGGACATCCATAACTCAGGCTCGTTAAAGGATTTGTATCGTGCATGGATTGCGCTGGAAGAAGGCAAGCCCCAAGAAACAAAAGATCTTATTCATGCGGCGCTACCCGGCCTGAGGGAGGGTATTGCCAACCGGGTGCCCTATGCACTGAATGCCCTTGCCGAGGCGAATCTCCTATTAAACGACCTTGAAGCAGCACGCCTCATCGCAGAGGAAAGCATAACCTGGAATGAGCACTGCGGCAATGCCGACCAGCTCATCTGGGGCTTAAGGATTTTTGCCGAGATCTGTATCTCTCAAGGGGAATACATTGCCGCACGCAAAGCCCTCTCTCGAGCATACGCGCTTGCCCGATCATGCAAGATGAAACCGCATCAGGCCTGGATCATTGCCTTATGGGGCAATCTCCTCAACAGGACCGGCGAGCACGCAAAATCGGCCATATGCCTAGGTAAATCGCTCAGGCTCTGGAAAGAGATGGGCAATCCTATCCAGGTGAAACGGGTTGCAAAAGAACTAAACCGTACCGGATATGCATGAAGTCTTAAGTCTATTGAAAACAGGATTCCCTTTTTGTAATCCCTCTTTTACCACATCATGATGTCGAATTTTCATAACCCTGTCTCAGCCTGGCTTTCCCGACATAGAGACATCATGTGTCATAGATTGTCCATGGGAAACAGCCCGGCTAATGTTTTCGGCGTTCTGATCGATAGGATAAATTATAGCAGGGCTTTCATAAGCCCTAACTGTTCTTTGACAATTTAAAAGATGAGCCATGTGTGCTCTTTGGCTCCAGAGATCGCACATGGGTAAAAGAGTAACTCAAAGCAGCTCAAGCGCCTTCATAGCAAGGAAGAAGGTGAACTCGGGCAATGGTCCAATATGTAAGACCTCTCGTTTTCTCCTTCACAAGCCAAACCACAGGTAACTGTGGGACGGAAAACCACGGGTCCGCGCCGAATGCCGGGCGGACAGCCGGGTCGCCTCCTTCACAGCCACACCATGGGTAACCATGGGCCGGAAAGCCACGGA
>JBEKLI010000164.1:0-5462 GCA_050010275.1 Desulfomonilia bacterium
TGATCCGTGGTGCGGCTACAAAGATCTTTAATGCAAACCGGATCTGGTCGTTGAGGGAATATTGGATAACCCATCTGAGCCATCGAAACCGGAGCTCATCTAAAATATGCAATGGTAAGCCGGAGATCTGACGTCCGTATGGAGTTGCATCGATTGAATGCCAGGTACCATCCCAGTACTCTACCCATGCATGGGCGTCTGATGCCCGAACGATAAAATAATTACCGCTCTCGTTATATTCCGTCACTAAAAACCCTGTAACAACACGGGCAGGTATCCCACAACCCCGAATCATTGCAGCAAGGGCAGAGGCAAAATGTTCACAGCTTCCCTTCCTGCCGGAGAACACAAACCATGCTATGGCTGATTTTCCAGGAGGTATGTGCTGAATTTCCAGAGAATATGAATAAGCCGACTGGAGGTAACGGACAATGCGCTTCGTCTTTGTCCCGATATCGCCTTGCTTTGCCACCTGTTTTCCAAGGTTACCTACCATCAGCAGTTCTTTGGGGAGATCGGTCTTGCATGGGATACCATGGTCAGGTCTGCGGTTCACCCTAACATCGTAAACATAAGGCACTTCACCGGTCCAATAGATGTTTGAGCCCAGCACGTCCCTGTTATTGGGAAACACATCCTTGAACCAGTAAGGGAAAAAGACATATTTCGAATACAATGAGGCCGGATATATCCTCAGGCTGTCGGTAACCCCATCCGAAGTGATCGGGGCTGAACCTTGGAATTCATCTTTAGAGAATCCGTCGGGAGATATCCCTTCAAGTCTGGATCCGGATAAATAAAAATGAGATGGGGGTTTGCCTGAGGTCCATATGATTCTCATCATGATATCATTGTCTGTTTTATCAGAAGCTATCTTTTTCAGATCTACATCCTCGGTATAATTGACTGTGTTGCGCTTGATGAAACTATGTTGAATAATCGATGAAGTGGGTCTTGGCAGCACATAGAAGAGGAGGCAGGATGTGAGAATGATACCAACCGTGATCCGGATCCAGTGGAAGAGTCCCTGATTATGGGGTATCTCAGTAGAAGAGAATTCATTAGCATCGAGGGCATTGAGCGTCATAGGTACAAGGATAACCATAAATAAAAGTCCGACAAGAAACAGGGGACTTATGGTGAAGATGGTGGCAAGCAAGCATTGTGCGAATGAGATTCCCGCGATCTGATAGATCTCGCGCGGCGTTTTTTTCATGACCAATCTGATGAATGAGAGTGTAATGATCATGTCTCTGACCAGAATGACGACTGCAGCACTCCCACGGTAAGATACGCCAAGCACTTCAAAGAACATTACCGTAAGGAAAATGACGATGGCCGTCTTCTGAGAGATGAGCTCTGAATCATAAAACCACTTCCCTATAACGGCGTGAACCGCAGCAAACAGAAGAAATGCACTCCAAGGCAGGAGATCTGCAAGGCTCATGCAGAGCATCCCTGCTAAAGAGGTGCCGAGCGTGAGAAGCTTGAGCATGTCAGATGTAGATAATCTGCGCATCGATCTTGGTGTCCTCAACAATGGGCTTTAAGATATTTTCAGCCACAGCCAACTGCTCGAGGATCCTTATCTTATGTAACCGGGAAAAGGCGATTCCACTGTAATACCCGTTCAATGCCAACCCAAAGGGTCGACCCATTCTGTGGAGTTCGGATATCATATAGGCAGCCCATGAGAATTTCTGTTCAACATCTATTCCCGGCATCAGAACTACTACGCCGCTCATACCTGAGCCTCCCTCGAAGACCCTGGTTATGAGCCCTTGGTTCTGCTTCTTCCATACGACAGCGGAGAGAGGATCTCCAGGAACATATGGTCTCACGTGAGAGACGGAATCCCTCATCTTTCCTCCACCCGTATCATGCGTACCAAATGTGAGCGAAGGGTTAAAAGCCAAGGGTTCGGGAAAGACAAAAATATCCTGATCCAGAAAAAAGGAGATGGATTTTTCAAAAAGTCCATAGGGATATGTAGTCGCGATCACTATAGTCCCAAGATGGATTCTGCCCCTTTTCGGAAAGGTTTGGTCCGCATGCAACAGCTCGGTTTGCTGACGCTTAAGCCGTCCGATCTTTATCTGTGATATGTCCTTGAGAATAAGACGCTCTGAACGGTTTCTCCGGTTTCTGAGGAGGTAACCTATCCTGGCGGACCTACCGGCATAAATCTCGGCAGGAAGAACCCTGTTGAGTTCAAGATAGCGCAGGTTCAATTCTGACTCTATGCCTGAAACGATCATAAATGCCAGGATGCCGGCGAGCATAAGGTAGAGGAGATTGTTCCCTGTTGCCATGGAAATGACGATGATGCAGAAAAGAAAACCGAAGAAAATCTTACCGGCCTTTGTCAGCTTGAAACCCCGAGGGGGCTTCAGATATTTATAGAGGGAGCTTAACCTCATCAAGAACCGCCTCTACAATGCTGCCGGGAGCACCGTTTTTCGCTATGATCCGGTGCTCGAGAACATACGGTGCAATGCTCCTGACATCCCCGGGCGTAACAAAATCCCTGTTGCTTATGAAGGCCCATGCCTGTGAAGCCCTTTTCAAGGCCAGACCGCCCCTGGGCGAGACACCGAGTTCAACATGAGGATGTATCCGCGTGGCCCGCACGATATTCGTTATATAAGAGAGAATGTCATTATGGACCGTCACCTGTGAAGTAGCTTCGATCAACCCGAGTATGTCCTGACGGTCCATGATGGGGCTCAGTTTCAAGGCATCTGCGTGGTCGATGTCTTTTCGAAGGATTTCAGTCTCCTCTTCCAGTGGCGGATATCCGACATTTGCCTTGATAAGAAACCTGTCAAGCTGACTTTCGGGCAAAGGGAATGTTCCCGCTATTTCGGCTGGATTCTGGGTGGCTATCACCATAAACGGCTCAGGTAATTTATAGGTGATTCCGTCAATGGTGACCTGTGACTCTTCCATTGCCTCCAACAATGCCGACTGCGTTTTAGGTGATGTCCTATTGATTTCATCCGCTAGTACAATACTCGCAAATATCGGGCCCTTTACCATATCGAAAGTAGCGGAACCGGTTCTGAAGGTATGGAAACCCGTAACATCGGACGGAAGCATGTCATTGGTGAACTGGATACGTTTGAAGTTCAGGTGGAGGAGCTGGGCAAGAGAGATCGCGATGAGAGTCTTCCCCACCCCTGGTACCCCCTCCAGGAGTACATGCCCTCCGGATAAGAGACCGCAAAGGACGCATTTAAGAACATTGTCCTGGCCCAGATAGACTTCATGCATTTTCAGGATGATCTCTTTGATATGTGAATGATTGTCCATATGGTGCCCAAAGACCCCATGAGTCTTCATGGGCTTGTAACACAACTCATGATGAATCTAATAGGACATTATCTAGTGTTCGTCTGGAAGGTGCTGCTTTATTCTTTCAAGAAGTTCTCCGATCTCTTTCTCTCGGGCTTTCAAGTAATCTCGATACTCGAATGACATCCGAGCGTGGTGGATCTCAATGCGTGTAGATACCTCTTCCCGGTTCAGCAGCATCTTTAACAATGATAATTCTTCCTTTGTGACCTCCAGGGCTATCATGGCAACCTCCTTTATTGATTTAAGGTAGTGACCGTTCATGGAGGAGTCAAGCCCCAGAGTCCGGTAAATAAGTATTCCTGATAGAATTAAAGCTCATCTTGGCACTATGAATAAAGGGGCAAATATAGTATAGCGTTTGCGTATCTGGTATTTAAGTTTAAGCCAGTAAATTCCGATCTGCACGAAGGTTGCATCATGGCTGACATGCGCTACAGGCAAATCCTTGAGGACATGGAGGAGGGCTATTACGAGATCAACTTAGCCGGTACCTTCACGTTCGTTAATAAGATTCTCTGCAAAATCGCCGAACTGTCTGAAGAAGAACTCATTGGGTTGAATTATGCGGAGTACACCACCAAGGCTACTGCAAAGCGTGTCTTTAAGACATTCAGCAAGGTTTACCAGACAGGGATACCTCAGAGAATAGAATATGAGATCATCCTGAAGGACAACACACGGAAGGTCGTTGAGAATTCCATCAACCTTCACAGAGACAGCAATCATACTATCATCGGCTTCTGCGGACTGGTGACTGACATAACGAAGCGAAAACGCTTGGAAGAACAGCTCAGAGAAAACAGAGAGAGGTTCGAGGCCCTCTTTGAGAACGCAAATGAACTCATTATTACCACTGACTCTCTCGGATACATCAAACGTCTGAATAAGAAGGTTGAAGATATCTCCGGTTATTCGAGAAACGAGCTCATAGGCAAGAGTATTCTCCTCATTGCACATCCCGATGACCGGCAAATCTATATTAATTTCTGGCAACAACTCCTGGAAGGCCAAACCCCACGGCTTGAACTCAGGTCGGTTTCCAAAGAAGGCAAATCGGCATACCTCCTCGCAAGCGGTAGCGTGCTGCGAAAAGGCGGAAAAATCGTCGAGGTGCAGTATAATGCCCAGGAGATCTCGTCGCTTAAAAATGCACAACAGACCATCGAAGACCTGAAGAACCTCTTGAGCAGCATTTTTGAGTCGAGCCCGAACATGATCATCTGCCTGGACTGCTCTGGAAAGGTCCAGATGGCCAACCCCATAACTGAACGTATCTTCCATAAACCCGTATCTGCCATTATCGGCAAGGGAATTTCTTCCCTCAGTCCTCAAATGGCATCCTTTGAAAAGATCATTCAGGCAGTACAGAAGGAACGCGCCCCACAATTTCTGCATGAGAAAATCCTTGCTCAGAATTCTCACACGGTATTCGATGTAAACATCTATCCGCTCATAAATCCGTCCCTGGGCGGGGTTGTGTTCACTGCTGTGGATATTTCGGATAAGAAGCATATGGAACTCCAGCTCATCCATGCACAAAAGATGGAGACTATCGGTGAGCTCGCAGGTGGTGTGGCTCATGACTTCAATAATATCCTTACCGGGATTACCGGCAATATATCCATGCTGAAATACACCAAGGATGAAAATAAGAGGCTTCATTACATCGATACTTTGGAGAATATTGCCGATAGGGCGCGTGACCTCATTCAGCAGATGCTCGTCTTCACGAAAAGACATGACGGTAAACCCGAGCACATATCTTTGGGGCAGGTGATCCGTGAGGTCATTAATATGTCCATAAAGTCGATACCAAAGAATATCAGGATCGACTCTAGTGCAAAAGAAAAGGATTATGCTGTATTTATTGACCACACGCACCTTACTCAGGTATTGCTCAATCTGATCGTAAATGCCAAAGATGCCATTGGAGACAATCAGGAAGGCCGTATCATGATCTCCATGAGGCCAATACATGTGGATAAAGATACAAAAAGGCAGTTCCTCCTTGGCTCGATCGGCAAGTATATACGGATAGACGTTGTCGACAACGGGTTCGGCATGACTCATGAGATCCTTCCCAAGATATTCGACCCCTTTTTCAG
>JBEKLI010000165.1:0-5450 GCA_050010275.1 Desulfomonilia bacterium
CTTCTCGCTTTCCCAGTACGGCATGATCAATTACTACCTGAAGAGGAGAGGCAGGGAGACATCCTGGAAACGATACATACTTATCCATCTTCTCGGGTTTATATTGTGCATTACAATCCTCATGGTGACGGTGGTGGTGAAGTTCGAAGAGGGTGGCTGGATGACGTTGCTCATCACCTCTTGTCTCCTCGTGATCTGCTATCTCATCCGCGGCCACTATCGGAGTGTAAGGAAGGGAGCCCGCTCGCTGGATGACATACTCATGGGTATGTATCTGGAAGGCTCGAAGGTGAATACCGACCCGTGCGATCCGAACGATATGACCGCCGTTCTCCTCGTGGGCGGCTACAACGGCTTCGGCCTCCACTCCTTCCTTTCGATATTCCGGACCTTCCCGAACGTGTACAAGAATTTCATCTTTGTCTCCATCGGGGAGATAGACTCGGGTTCCTTCAAAGGTGCCGAAGAAATAGAGTCCCTGAAGCACTCAGTGGAGGACGGCTTGAAGAAATATGTGAACCTAGCCCGGAAGCTCGGGTTCCCGGCGGATTTTCGTGTGGATATAGGCATCGATGTAGTCGATACGGCAACAGGCCTCTGCGAGAACGTTGCCAAAGAATATCCTCGTTCAACGGTCTTTGCAGGCAAGCTGATCTTCCAAAGAGAGAGCCTGTTCCAGCGGTTCCTGCATAATGAGACCGCATTTGCCATTCAGCGCAGGCTCCAGTGGGAGGGAGTGGCCATGATGATCCTGCCCATACGGGTGACGACATAGCATAGTGATGAGTGATCAGAAAAGCAGTGAATAGTGACTAGCTGGAGGATGGGTGGAGCGAAGCACAACCCATCAAACGGATCGAGGAACGGCTTTAGCCGCACCTCATTTCTCGGCCTTGCAGGGTGGTGGAGCTTCGGCGCAACCTGCCAACCCTCTCATCCCCTTGGAAAGTATGTTGACACGAGCTCCCTCACTTCCTTAAGCCACTGCCGGCGCTGTTCCACAGTGCTTGTGACCATGATGCTGAATGTCCTGCGCTCGAACATCTGCACCCCGCATAGGCCGAAGATGCAGTTTTTCCATAGTGTCTCCAGAGGGTCTCCGAAGACCTGAACCTCCCGCTGGGCCTCGGTATTGGAGGTGTTGAATACAAGGGCTGTCTTGGCCTTGAGCAGGCCGTTCGGCACCCCTTCTCCCAAGTCTTCCTCCTCAAACTCGTATGCCACTCCGGGGCGGAAAATACGGTCGATCCATCCCTTGAGAATGGCAGGGGGCTGGCCCCACCAGTTTGGGTGGACAATGATAATGCCTTCGGCCCTGGCTATCTCAACACAATGTTGTGCAAGATAAGGCGGCAACGGGGCATCCTTGATGATCTCTTCCGGGGGCATAACAGGATCAAACCGCTCTTCGTACAGATCGTGAAACACGACCTTGTGTTCGTTCTCCTTCAGTTTATCTGTGGCTATCTCTGCAATTGCATGATTGAAGCTTCCTATGTCGGGGTGGGCAAGAATAACTGATACTTTCATAGCACAATCCTCTGGCGCTGAAGCTTGTTATACATACATATTAATCCCTTAAAAGCTCACGTGCAATGACCAGTCTCTGGATTTCTGATGTGCCCTCATAGATCGTGGTGGCCCGGGCATCGCGGTAGAGCCGCTCTACTTTGAAATCCTTGATGTAGCCGTATCCTCCGTGGATCTGCAGGGCCATGTAGGCTGTCCTGTTCGCCATCTCAGAGGCAAACAGTTTTGCCATAGAGGCCTCTTTTGTGAAGGAGACATCCTGATCCTTCCTGCCGGCAGCCGACAGGGTGAGGAGGTGAGCGGCCTCGATTGAAGTCGCCATGTCGGCGATCATCCACTGGATTGCCTGGAACGAGCTGATGGTCCTGCCGAACTGCTTGCGTTCCTTGGCATACCTTATGGCTTCATCCAGGCATGCCCGGGAGATTCCCAGCGCCTGCGAGGCAATACCTATTCGGCCGCTGTCCAAGGCCGTCATGGCGATCTTGAACCCGATCCCTGTCTTGCCGAGAAGGTTTTCTTTCGGGACCTTGCAGTCTTCGAAGATGAGCTCCACCGTATTGGAGGCCCTCAAGCCCATCTTGTCTTCCCTTGAGCCCACGGAAAAGCCGGGGGTGCCTTTCTCCACGATGAACGCTGAAAGGCCCTTGCTCCCCTTTTCCGGCCCTGTCCGGGCGATGAGGTTCACAACATCTGCATAAGCGCCATGGGTGATAAATACCTTGGTCCCATTGATGAGATAGTAGTCTCCCTTGTCCTCGGCCCTGATGGCTAAGCTTGCAGGGTCTGAGCCGGAATTGGGCTCGGTAAGCGCGAAGCACCCGAGCATCTCTCCCTGTGCAAGCTTGATAAGGTATTTTATCTTCTGACCTTCATCGCCGAATTTGAGCAGTGGTTCGGTGGAGAGGTTGGCCACCGACATGGTAACCGCCGTAGATGCACAGGCATAGGCAATCTCCTGAAGTGCCAGGCAGTAGCTGACCGCCCCCGCGCCCGACCCGCCGAACTCCAACGGCACCATCATGCCCAGCAGTCCGAGTTGACCCATCTTTTTCACTACATCGGAAGGGAAGATCTCTTCTTTGTCTCTTTTAGCGGAAAAGGGCTCTAACTCCCTTTTGGCGAAGTCTCTGGCCATGAGTCTGACCATTTCCTGTTCTGCGTTCAGTTGAAATGGCATATCCCCTCCTTAGGGTACGTAGATGACGACCAGGAGCTCCGCCTTTTCTTTTGTAGGGTTGCTGAGCTTGTGGTGGAGGGCGGAATTGAAATGGATGCTCCCGCCCTTCTTCAGAGAGGTTATGTTCTGGCCGACCTGTATGGTCAGTCCGCCATCCAGGACATAGACGAATTCTTCTCCCTCGTGGTGGTATTCGACGCCTTTATGCTCGGTTACCGGGTCTATGGTGACGCGGTAAGCCCGTAGGTGTTTTTCCTCACCCGGCTGGGTCAACGGCGCATATGCGTAGGAGGCGACCCTCTTTTTGTGGCTCTTTGTGCGCCTCCTGGAGGCCTCCTTATCCTGGGTGCCTTGGAGCTGCTCGATGTCGATCTTGAAGGTGCGTCCAAGCTGAAGTACGAGGGCGACAGGCGGGGCTACTTTCCCTTCCTCCACCTCTTCTAAGAGGTTGACTGCATAGCCCGTGTCTTTTGAGAGGGCTTCAAGGCTGAGCCCTTTCTCCTCCCTTAGGTTGCGGATTCTCTTACCGAAGGATTCTTCCTGCTTTTTGCTCACATATCCCCCAATCTTCATGCAGTGTTGTCATGCATCATGATCATCATTTCTCAGACAATTCCAATGATACCATAAAAACATGGTTCGGGGACAGCAGTTATGAGCTGTCTTAAATAATATGGTATTACAAAACTACAAATCATCGTTCGATCTATTGATGGTATGTTGAAAAACACCTTGCACAAGCCTATCCTTACTATATGATAAGTATATTTACCTATCGGGTGCTTGCCGATGCCGTGGTGTATTTACACCTTGCATTCATCCTCTTTGTTGTCCTTGGCGGCATCCTTGTCATTTTCAGGCCCAAGGTCCTCTGGCTGCATATCCCGTGTGTCATCTGGGGTATGATAATTGAGCTGGCCGGATTCATCTGCCCCCTTACTCCGCTTGAGAATTATCTGAGAGTACAGGCAAGGCAAACCCCCTATTCGGGCGATTTTGTCATCCACTATATTGAGCCCATCATTTATCCCGAAGGCCTCACCAGGGAGTTGCAGATTGTGTTGGGACTCGTTGTGGTTATGGTAAACGCCTTTATATACGGCTCTTTGTTTCTGAGGAAGAAACGGCCCGGGTAAGAGAAGTTTTTAGGTGCGGAGGGTTTCACTTAACCCGTTTTTGAATAATGGTATCGCCCTGCTCGAAGAGGGTGGATGTGTTCTGTTCAACCCTTTTATATGTGCTGATAAGCCAAACCCATAAGAAAAGCATGGATCGCCCTATTTACTTCTCTCGGCTTTTCCATCGGTGAGACATGCCCGGAGTCTTCGATATTCACCTTGCATGCACCTTTGATATTTTCAGCAAGGTATGCTCCGTATTTTGGTGGGGTGAGGATATCGTCGCTTGCAGTGAGTACAAGGACAGGGACATTAATTGAGCTCAGCTGGCCCATGACATCAAAGGCATTGCACGCGCGAAAATCACCAAGCACGACATCAGCCGTGCTCTGCATACATGTTAAGATCTTTCCCTTCAGCTCTTCCGTACTGTTCTTCTGAGAGACTAAAAATGTGCAAGTAAGCTCCAAATATTCTGCATAGCTCTTTTGAATGGTCTCAAAAATCATGGGCAGGACCTTAAGCCGTGCACCGGTATTTATCAATACCCCCGCAGGGAACTCTTTGGGATGATTGATAAGAAGATGCTGTGTAATGGCACCCCCCATGCTGAGCCCACAGGGTATGGGCCCGGGAATCTTCGCCGAATCAATGAAACCAAGAACAGACCGGGCATAATCCGAGACGGTATCTCCTCCCTTTCCTTGGCTGGTGCCGTGTCCGGGGAGATCAACGGCAATGGTATTTATATAGGGTAAAAGTGCTTCTACCTGTGCTTCCCAGATGAGTCGGGATGTCCCTGCACCATGAATAAAGACCAGGGTAGGCTTGTTCGGATCAAGCGGCCACTTTCCTGTGATGTACCCAATCTGTCCTGCTGAGTGGTGTTCCATAAATCTCCTGAAGCCCTTCGTTGAAATCATAAAAAATGAGTGAACAAACAGAGACCGAACCGCCTCTGAACTCCAGACAATACTCTTTATGTCATAGTCACCTGTTATCCGATTCTCAAAGAACGCATGCTCAGGGAGGTGAAAACCTCCTCATAGGTAAAAACAATCTCCTCATCGGGATCACTCAGGGCAAGGCTGTACAAGAGGGGAATGTAATGATCCACCGTGGGGATGGAAAGTGTTGCGGGTTTCCCAAATTTTTCGTAATGGATCAGAGGGTCAAAATCTCTTTTGAGTATGCACTCCTTTACCCACTCATCAAATTCAATAGCCCAGTCAAAGGGGGCATTGTCACTTCTTGAAAATACCAACTGAAGATTGTGCACGATGTTACCGCTTCCAATAATGAGTACCCCTTGTTTTCTGAGCGGCTTGAGATGCTGAGCCAGGTCAAAGTGGTAGTGCATGGGCTTATAGTAATCGATGCTTAATTGAAATACCGGGATGTCGGCCTTTGGGAAGAGATGTTTCAGTATTGCCCAAGCCCCATGGTCCAAGCCCCATGTATTGTCTGTCTTAACATCAGGGATCAGTGTCTTTACTTCTTGGGCATATTCCGGTGCGCCGGGGGCAGGATACTTCACATGATACAATTCCTCCGGGAAGCCAGAAAAATCGTATAGTGTATCAGGTTTTGAGGTCGTGCTGACATAAGAGCCCCCTGTCAAC
>JBEKLI010000166.1:0-9607 GCA_050010275.1 Desulfomonilia bacterium
TGAAGCAATGGCTGGGGCCAAATAACTCTATAGTGGAAGGCGTAGATCCACAGATCCTGCCTGATGCCTTCGAGATTACCCTCAAGCGAGAGTATGCAGACAAGGTTCGGGAGATTGCGAATACTCTTAATGCACTGTCCGGTGTAAACGATGTCCGCTATCGCAAAGGGCTCATCGGATATATTGCAGGCTCCTTTTCGGAAATTCTCATCGGCGCATCCCTGCTCGGCGGAATAGTGATGATCTGCCTGGCATTGGTGATCTTCCTGTCCATTCGGGTAGGAATTGTCTCCCGGAAGCAGGAGATAGAAGTGATGAACATGCTTGGGGCAAACTACCTTTTCATCTATGCACCCTATCTGATCGAAGCAGGAACATACGGGCTTCTCGGGTCATGTGCCGCGCTGGCTACCACATCTATTGCTCTTACATACCTGCATGTCCATTTTACATCGCTCCAGGCATTTTTAAGGCCTCTTGCTACCTATCAAATGGTGGGAATTCTGACTTTTGCCTGTTTCTGCAGTATATTAGGTGCACTGCTCGCTATCAAAAGGAGCTTCGATGTCTAGGAAGCTCCTCATGGTACTTCTCATCTTCCTTCTCATTCCCTCGATTCTCCCCGCCAAAAACGAATCCAGCAGGCTCAAAGAACTTGGTAAAAAAGTCCATGCACTTGATATCAAACGCCGTTCTGAGGGTCAGCGACTGCAGGACATAGACAAGAATATCTCGGCTATGCAGGAAGAGATCGCCTCTGTCAGGAAAGAAGCACAGGCCATCAATGTGAAGATTACACGGCAGCAGAGCCAGATACAGTATTATCAGCAGGCCCTGACCCAATCCCGGGGAATGTTAAAGCAGAAGTGGATCTCCCTTTACAAGGGCGCATACCTTGACATGGTGGATATGCTCTATACACACTCTGAGTATTCCGGCTACATCGATGCGATCATCACGAAGAACAAAGATGAACTTATGGGCTACCGAAAGATGCGCGAGCAGCTGCTCGATGCCAAGGGGAAACTCGACGAGGCCTCCAAGGCCCGGAAAGAGAACTTGAGCGTGTTGCAAGACAAGATCGGTTTGCTCAATTCCGAGCGAGAGAAAAAGGCTGTATTGTTGGCATCGCTCGGCAAAGAGAAGCAGTCCTACCAGGAAGAGATACAGCGCCTGCTTAAAGAATTACAGGCTCGGAAGAAGGAGCTCCCGAACAAGGGTATGGCCAAAAGGATGGGAGATCTGCCCTGGCCTGTGGCGGGCAAAATTGTGCGAGGCTTTGGAATAACGAAAGAACAAGGATATGCCCAAATATCACATGGAGTCGATATCGAGGCAGATGAAGGCGCGCCGGTAAAAACAATACATGCAGGCAAGATCGTATTTTACGACTGGATTACAAACTTCGGCAATACGATGATTATCGATCATGGCGGGGGGCTGTATTCTGTCTATGGCCACCTCCAGAGGCCTTTAAAATCGATA
This sequence comes from Desulfomonilia bacterium, assembly GCA_050010275.1. Classification (GTDB taxonomy): domain Bacteria; phylum Desulfobacterota; class Desulfomonilia; order UBA1062; family UBA1062; genus MWEI01. Next base: position 1,486 of record JBEKLI010000166.1, read on the forward strand.
GGAGAGTCCGTGGAAGCACGCCAGGATGTAGCCCTGGTGGGTCAGAGCGGTGATGTGTTAAAACCTACCCTGCACTTTGAGATACGTTACAATGATAAAGCCCAAGACCCGGTCAAGTGGCTTTCCAGAAAATAGTGATTATTTAAACCTCATGTCGGATATGCTATAGACCGATTCTGTTAGATAGCTTTAACCAGAAAGGGTGTGTATGAGAAACGCTAAAGGGATATTAAGGGGCTTTGGGGTTGCTGCATTAATGGGCTTCTTTCTTTTGCAGCACACGGATGCGCTCAATGCTGAGTCCATGAAGATCTTTCCGGAACTCCAGAAGTTTACCGATTGTCTGGATTTAATCGAAAAGTACTACGTGGAGGAGGTAAAACCCGAGACGCTCATTGAAGGGGCTATTAAAGGCATGGTCTCGGTTCTTGATCCTCATTCGGCATACCTCACGAAAGAGGATTATAAAGAGATGCAAATCAGCACGACCGGGTCCTTCGGCGGGCTTGGCATTGAAATAGGGCTGCGCGATAACCAGCTCACCGTCATCACACCCATTGAGGGCACACCTGCCTTCAAAGCGGGCATCCGCCCCGGTGACAGGATACTCAAGATTGATACCTCACCAACAAGTGAGATAACCCTCGAAGAGGCTGTCAAGCTTCTGCGGGGACCCAAGGGATCGAAGGTGACACTTACCATCCTCCGTGAATCTCAGGAAAAACCTATTGAGTTCACCATCACACGAGCCAATATCCACATAGAGAGTGTGATTTCCCAGATAATTGAGCCGGGATATGGTTACATAAAAATTCGTAATTTTCAGGTGGACACCTCGGAAGCCGTGCGAAAGGCAATGCAGAAGATGGCTTCGCTGAAGGGATTGATCCTTGACCTCAGATACGACCCGGGCGGCCTGCTGGATCAGGCCATTGCCGTGAGCGACCTCTTCCTGAGCGAGGGCAAAATCGTCTATACTGATGGGAGGAGACCGGAGGACCGTACCGAGTATATTGCTCATAAGGAAGGCACCTTTGAAGGGTTCCCCATAGTGGTCCTCATCAACGGTGGAACAGCCAGTGCAGCAGAGATTGTTTCCGGGGCACTGCAGGACAACAAGCGCGCGGTTATCATAGGGGTAAGGAGTTTCGGCAAGGCATCGGTCCAGACTATCAGGCCTTTAAGTGACGGATCGGCGTTGAAGCTCACCATAGCAAGGTATTATACGCCGTCAGGCAGATCCATCCAGGCAAAAGGCATCGAACCCGATGTGGTTGTGGAACAAAAGATGCTCGTTAATGAAGATTCAAAGACGCAGACCTTTATCCGCGAGAAGGATCTGAAATCTCACTTGGAACCTTCAGGGGCGGAGCCTGTTGAGAATACTGAAAGTGCTACAGGGCCTGTGAATCCTGATAAAGACTACCAGCTCAAGTATGGACTCGACATGCTCAAGACATGGGAGGTGTTCCACCGGATTAAGAAGGCAGCATGAGAAGGAAGAAAAGGAAAAAAAATACCAACACGATCCTCATAACTGCCGTCATTGGTGTCTTGATTGCCGCGATCATCATAGTGACGGGTATTGTTCTCCTGACCGAGAAGCTTCACAGGCCACCAGAAAAAAGTGAGTTGCCCGGTCGTGTTACAATCACAAAACCCATTATTGCAGGGGAGGAGCTTCTCATCAAGGGGTGCCTGTTCGACCTCGGCGTCCCCAAGGATCATGTCCGCATCACAGGCAGGACTATTGAAATCACCATGGCAAACTTGCCTGATCCATCCCGCATTGAAGAGGCCTTTGCCGGATTACGCAAAATAGAGGGTGTGGAGGTTACCCTGAAAGAGCCGACCCGGCTTACCCTCAACATGAATGAAAAAGAGTGGAACATCTTCTTTCGTGTGTTGAAGGCCCCGGAAAAGAAGATTGCAAAAGTAGCCATTATCATTGATGATATGGGGCTTGACCAGGATATCGCACACAAGCTCGGCGTCATTCATGCGGACCTCACCTTCTCGGTCCTTCCCCATGAACGTTATACCGAAGAGGTTGCTGCGTATCTCCACAGGCATGGCAAAGAGGTACTGCTCCACCTCCCCATGGAAGGCAATGGGAAGTACCCGGGCGAAGGGGCCATATACCATGATACGGACCCAATCCAGGCCCAAAAGATCCTGAAAGAATCCCTTGAGAGGGTCCCTATGGCAGACGGGGTGAACAACCATATGGGCTCTGTAGTCACTCAGAATGAGGTCATTATGAAGGCCCTGTTTTCCAGTATCAAGGAGCGGGGCCTCTTCTTCATCGATAGCCTCACTACGGGAAAATCGGTATGCAAAACGGTTGCGACTGAAACGAACCTTCCCTTCCAGGTACGCGATGTATTCCTCGATAACGAACAGACATACCAGTATATAGCAGGGCAGATTGATGAGCTGGTACTGGTAGCCAAACGACGTGGTGAAGCTATTGCGATCTGTCATCCACACCCAGAGACCGTTGAGGTGTTGGTCCATGAGGTGCCACACCTCAATGATAAGGGGATCGAGGTGGTGAGAGTCTCCAAGCTTGTGTATGGGCACTTTTAACCATGAATGAAAGACAGGGCTCCCGGGTTGACTTCGGCGAATGCCTTGGGATATAGGTGAATGCGCTAAAAGGGTAAGATCATGAAGCAGTGGTTCGTAGTCCAGACAAATCCTAAGGAAGAGAACCTTGCCTGCCTTATTCTTTACCAGCAGGGCATTCACATCTACCAGCCGTTCATGGAAAAATTCGTGTTCCATGCCCGGAAGAAGACCCTGAAGCAATACCCCCTCTTCCCAAACTACATCTTCGTGCACATAAACCCCACGGAAGAAGATTTTCACAAGATACGCTGGAGCCGGGGTATACGCAGAATCCTTATCGACAACTTTCAGCCCATTCCCATTGAGGAGGAGTTTATTTCATCGCTGCAGATACTTCAGGACAGCGATACCGGTATCATCAAGAAACCTGTTGAGTTTCAGCCGGGGGACTTAGTGCGGATTAAGTCGGGCCCGATGAAGGACCTTTACGGGGTCTTCGAGGCATGGGGCTCGGATGAGGGCAGGGTGAAGATCTTGATCCAGATGGTCAACAACAGGGCAAAGGTGGTCATGCACGCCTCTCTCATTGAGAAGGCATGATCATGAGGAGGGACCCATCCATAAGATCTACGGCAACTCAAAGACCCTGAAGGCCTCCGATGAAAAGGCCATCGAGAGACTCTACAGGAGAAAGATACCCTCCACTGTCATCATAACTCATGAGCTTTGCATAGAACTCGCCCGTATATCCCATGAAACAGGCATCCAGATCGGGCTGCTCATCAACAGGGCAGGGGCTGTTGAATATGTGATCGCGGGCAATGCATCAGGCATATCCATTCCCAAACTGCATCGGATGAGGACTCATCCCGGCAGGCTCCAGGGCCTCAGGCTCATTCACACCCATATGAGGGATGGCCGTCTCACCTCCGAGGATCTTACCGACCTGGCCAAGCTCCGGCTCGATATGATCTATGCCATCGAAGTGTCGGCGGACGGAAGCCCCGGCCTTGCATATGGGGCACACCTCATCCCTGCGCAGGATACGGCCTTGTGGAAACTGCTTGATCCGGTCCCCACGTATGGGATGGATATCAGATTCGATCTCTTCATCAGAGAGCTGGAAGATGAGATCACCAGGAAACAGACTGCGCTTATCGCCGGTGCCCATGAAGACCGGGCCATCCTCGTGGTGGTTACCTCAGCGCTCAATGAGGCGACAAAGGACATCATCTCTGAATTTCAGGCACTTGCCCGGGCTGCCGAGGTCACTGTCGTGGACACGGCCGTGCAGAGAAGGCCGAAGCCTGACCCAAGGTATGTGGTGGGCAAAGGCAAGGTGGCGGATCTTTATATTCTGGCATTGGCCAAGGATGCCAGACTTGCCGGTGGTATCGGCACCAGGGGGCCTGGTGAGGCCAAGCTGGAGATCGACCGCCGCCGTGCCAAAGAGCGCATGGAGCGACTTGACCGGGAAGCACGTCAGATCAGTCGGAAGCGGAGGTTAACCAGGCTCCGCAGAAACAGGCATGCCCTCCCGGTTATTTCCATCATCGGATACACCAATACCGGGAAATCCACGCTCTTGAATACCCTGACCAAGAGTAAAGTCTTTACTGCAGACATGCCTTTTGCCACACTCGACCCCTCCAGCAAGCGCCTGAGGTTCCCAAAAGATATAGAAGTGATCATCACCGATACCGTGGGTTTTATCCGCGATCTCCCGACCGATCTCAAGGCCGCCTTCATGGCCACGTTGGAGGAGCTGAGAGACGCCCATCTTCTTCTCGAGGTCATCGACCTCACAGACCCCCATATCGACTACCGCATCCAGGCTGTCGATGAGATCCTTAAAGGGTTGGAGCTCCAGGACAAACCTCGGCTCAAGGTGTTTAACAAAGCAGATAAATGTCCCCAGGGCCTTGCGGATTCCTTGTCTGAACGTTACGGGGGTGTTGCAGTCTCGGCGCTGGACAGTACAAGCCTTATCCCCCTTATCGAGCGGATGCAGGCCTACTTCCTGCGCGAATAGGGTTTTCTACTTTCCCTTTTTCTCTAGGTAATTGAGCGACTCGTTGATGAGGCGTGCCGGGAGTTTCAGCGATCGCAGCAATGATGCCGCTACCGTGTTGGACAGTGTCTCAATGGGCTCCACCCGCACCTTCGGGGCAGACATGGTACCCTTAAGGCTCATGTTCACCACAATCAGCTTTCCCTTGTCGCCTGTGAGCACCCAGCCTACGAGCGGGATCTTGCTCACTGTCCGGTCTACGCTCTCCAGGGGCTGGACACCTATGTTTGCATCGATTTTCTTTGTCTTTATAGAATACTTCCCCACTGCAGACAGTTGAATCGAGTTGCTCTCCAGCGCAAAGTCATCGAAACTCACCACATTGTCGGTTATGTCCAGTGTTGATGTCAGGTGGTTGTAGGTGAAGTGGTTGCTGATAAAATCGATGTCACGATTCTGAAAGATCTTATACACATTCAGCAATGAGAAGATTTGTGAAATGAGCTCGTATTTTCGTATCTCGCCGTTCCTGGCGGATATGGTCAGCGTGCCGTTTATGGAATCATCATGGCCTAAGACATGGCCTTCCATGTCAAGACTTCCGTCGATGATGGATTTGATGTGTGTTGCGCGTAACAGCTTGCGCATATCAGCACCTTTGATGGAAATCATCAAATCATAGGTGGAGGCCCCGTCGGCAGCAATCTGGATGGTTCCTTTGGCATTCCCTGAGACCGTCTCCATATCGACGTGAGTAAGGCTTAAGATCCCGTCTTTGAACTCTGCCTGTGCCGATGATCCCTCGATGGGAAGTCCATAGAAAATGCAATTGACAAACTTCAGTGTTGCATCGGCCCTGAGATCCGTAAGTCCCTTTAAGGTCATACCCCCTTCGCCGGTCTTCATGCCGTCAACAATTGCGCTGCCCTTGAAATACGGTTGCTTCTCAAGGGAGAGTTTCCCCTTGAGTACGACGCTCGTGTCCCCTGAGGCGATCTGCAGGGCATCTGACGAGATGACGTGTGTGCTGAAAGTGACAGGGCCGTTTATGGTGAGAGAGTTTTCCTGATAGGGCGTGACCATATTGCTGAATCTCAGGTTTCCTTCAGCAGAGACGGCATTATCCCAGGAGATCTTCATTGAGCCGTTCACCAGGCCGTCCAGGTTCTTGAGGCCTTTTGCGGTCTTGCAGGAGAGGTCCTTGAGATGCACCTCGCCTGACAATGCCAGAGAGCCGGTGTCTGATTTGATGGATGCAGAGCCATTGAGAGAGCTCGTCGGAGTACGGATTACCATATCATTTATACTGATGCGAGGCTGAGATTCCAGTCTGGTTGTGAAATTGCCCTTGGCTGATGCCGGCTGTGATGTAATCGTGTAGTTGCTCGCAGCATACGTGATGCCCGGAGTACTCAGTTCCAAGGAGCCCTTGAGGTCGGCCCCGATGCCGGAGCCTGTGAGTTTGATACTGGCATCTCCAAGAGCGACAGTTCCCACCGGGTGAAGGTGATCGGCGAGGACGAAAAACCGGGAGCGGTTCTTCCCGAAGGGCTCTACAAGGCTTACATCCAGCTTCTTGATGCGTATGGAGTCGAATGTCCCGGTGAATATAATACGGTGAGGTGCGGAATAACTGTCTGCATGGATGGAACCCGATTGCCCTGAAATGCTTTTGTTTCCCCAGGTGTAGGTGCAATTTTCAATCTTGATGTCCTCGATTGCGTTGAAAGACGGTTTCAAAGTCTCATCATAGTATGCGCTCACCCGGGCATGCACCAGGCCTCCTTTCACCTTGGATACAGGTGAGAGGAGCTTGTAGATATCCTGGGGAACCATGGCTGCCCGCCAGGTTCTGATGAAATCCGCTGCAGGCATGTCCGAATCAATATCCACGTAAACACGCCAGAACTTCAAAATCTGTAGAAACGCGACATTCACCTTTTTCAGACTGGATTGTCCCATAAAACCTGAAAGATTATTGAACCGGATGTCGCCTTTCGTGTATATCACCTGACCGGTGATCCCGGTGACCCGATCATGGGAATAACCTGCACCGAAGCTCTGGCCACGAAGATCCTGGACCACGTAGAGGTTGTTCATGAGGGCCTCGCCCGAGAGGAAGTCCTTTATGGAGCCCTTGTAGCGAGCCATGGAAAACCGCGAGCGGCCGCTTCTGATCTGTTTGGTGAGAAGGGTTTTGAGCCAGTCGGGAAACAGATTGACCGGGAGCACGGAGACGAGCTTTTCGTAGTCGAACTCCTTGGAGGATGCTTCCAGGCTGAGTATGGAATCCTTCCATGATTCCATATCCTTCAGCCCAGTTATCTCCCCCTTGCCCGATACTTCCACGAGCGGCGTCTTGATGGAGATGTCGGTGAAGCCCATCCGCTGTCTGTCTCCTGACAGGGCGGCTGACACAATAAGATTTTTTACGGTGCCCTGTAAGTATGGCAGGCTCAGGTCTTTCGCCTGGAGCGAGAACGAGCCTGCCTTTGAGTTTTTAACATCTTCTATGGTGAAGCTCATATTTGCAGTACCCTTGAAACGGGTGTCAATCTGTTTCAAAGGAATGCCGTAGGCATCAAAGGTCACCTTCCCGGGCTTGACCAGGTCGGCTTCAAGGAGGACCCTGCCTCCGAGCGAGCGCGCCCTGAGGTTGATCCAGTCATTCGTGATGCGGCCGGAGAGGTCGGTCAGAGGAAAATCCAGCCCCTGGTAGATGAACTTGACGCTGCCCTTCCATATGATCACTACGGGCCGGCCGACGGTCCCTTTTTTGAGCTTCAGATTCTGCAGGTTGTCAAGGTCGATCTCGCCGGAGGGCTCGACAAGCCGCACCTTCTTGACGCTTACATCTCCGAAGAGGAGTCTCCAGATTCCGAGATATGCAGTGACACTTTGAATGTGAAGGTTGATTATACCCGGGGAGTCTATACTGACCTTGTTGAGGATGACTCGCGGCCCCTGTTTCCATTCAAGCCGTGTGCTTGCAATAGTGACGGGGATGTTGAGCTGATCTTTCAACTGCTGCTGTACAGCTTTTGTCATTGCTTCGGGTGATCTTGTGGCCAGGTATGATATGAACAAGACGCAGCCGATAAACACGAGTACGGCCGCAAGCAGGGTTAGGAGTATCCTCTTCAGGATTTTATTCATGTGCATCCCAAGAGCAATTAGTACAAATTGGCATGGAATTGCAAGTGTCTCTCCTCCATTCCTTTGTCTTTACCATAGGGATTCCTTGACTGCCTAGACGGGAAATGATACACTCATTAGTATGTTAGATATTAAATTTATTAGACAAAATGTAGAATTGGTGAAGAAGGCGCTCCAGAATAGGGGGGCTCCGATCCAGCTGGACACGCTCATGGAAAAGGATAATGAGCGCAGGTCCATCATCCAGAAGGCTGAAGATCTTAAGGCTGCCCGTAACCAGTTTTCCACGCGCATTGCGCGGGCCAAGAACGCTGGAGGAGATCTGGAGCAGGAAAAGGCCGAGATGCGCAGGATCTCTGATGAGATCAAGAGTCTCGACGGGCA
>JBEKLI010000167.1:0-5417 GCA_050010275.1 Desulfomonilia bacterium
CTGGAGCGGGCGTCCCCTTGTCGGTTTGGAGATCCGAGCATGAGATCCCCGCATATGAGAAAGGACCTTTTCGAGCATTGTCTTTGATTCAGGCAAGGTATCGGTATAGATCCGGGCGGGTATTTCCTGGTGTGTCAGGTAAAACTGGAGGATCGCACCGGCGATGATGTCATCATCCTCCACATCCTTAAAGGTATAATTGAAGCTGTCGATCAAGTTTCCCTTTATGATGCACACTACTGCGATCTGTATTACGTTTTTTCTCTGGAAGAAGGCAAACACATCGGTGTCGGCGCCGGTGTGGCCCATCACCACCTGGGGGGTCAGGGTGGACCTGATGGCAGCGATCTGGTCGCGGATTTTTGCCGCCCTCTCAAAATTGAGGTTGTCCGACTCGATCATCATACGTTCCTGAAGCATCTTCTCAAGGTCCCGGTTCCTGCCTTCGAGGAATGCAATGAGGTCCCGCACGGTCTGATCGTATTCCTTATGGATCGTCTTGTACACACACGGCGCCATGCACAGTCCGATGGAGTGAAAGATACATGGCCGGCTCCTGTTGGCGAAGAAGGTATCCGTGCATCTGCGTATGGGGAATATCCTGCCGATGGCACTCAGCGTATTTCTCGTAGACCGGGCTGAAGAATAGGGGCCGAAGTAGCGCGCTGAATCCCTGGCGACCTTTCTCGTGATGGAGATCCCGGGCCATTCGCTATTGGTGGTCACCTTGATGCGGACATAGGTCTTGTCGTCCTTGAGGTCGATGTTGTAGCGGGGCTTGTGGGCTTTGATCAGTTGGTTCTCCAGGAGCAGGGCCTCTGCCTCGTTTCGCGTGAGGATGTAATCGATTTTATCCGTCTTATCAACTATCCGGCCGGTTTGGAGCCTGTTGTCCCGGCCGAGGTAGGATCGCAGACGGATCCTTAAATCCTTGGCCTTTCCTATGTAGATGATCCTGCTCGATGCATCCCTGATGATATACACACCCGTGGCCTTGGGCAAACCTTTGATGATCTCTGCTGTCAGTGCCATGATCATATGATAACATCTAACGTGTTCACAGGCAAAGCGCGCTTGTTAGTGCAGGATGCCAAGCAAAATAAAGAAGTCCCCCCCTTTGATTAAGTTTTATTGGCAATGATATTTTTTGGGGAATGTGGTTCAATAGAGGAGATAAAGAACCATAATACTTTAGGGAATTTTGATACAACAGATGAAAGTGATATACGGTCTCGGCAACCCTGGCAGGAGCTATGAACTCACCCGACACAACGTGGGCTTCATGGTGGTGGACCTCCTTGCCCAGAAGTGGGGCATCCCCATGAAGAAGAAAAAAGCCGATGTCATCTACGGCATTGGCAAAGTTGCAGGCACTGAAGCCATGCTCGCCAAACCCCAGACCTTCATGAACTTAAGCGGCGCTCCCATGGAAGCCCTTGACATCGATTATGAAGATATCATCGTGATCCACGACGACATGGACATCCCCCTGGGCCAGGTCCGCGTGAAGACCGGCGGCGGTACCGGCGGGCACAAGGGACTCAATTCCATAAAAGGTGTTCTTTGCACCGGAGAGTTCATCCGCATCCGCTTCGGCATCGGCAGGCCGCCCGAAGGCTTGGACCCCAGTGACTACGTGCTCGGGCGGTTCCTCAAAGAGGATCATGATATTGTGCAGGAACAAATCCACAAGGCCGCCTCTGCAGTTGAACTGTGCATCAAGGGAGATTTGACTAAAGCCATGAACACCTTCAACAAGCGGGTAGCCGGAGAATTAAAAGAGGGTGACTAGTGACCCGTGAACAGCGTAATCCACCTGTAGGAGCCGAGTTAGAGTCAACTGACAGCGTGAGGATCAAGATGTAGGTTTGGGGTTCGCTGCAGCTCACCCCAACCTACATAATTATCTTTAAGAGAAACCTCACCCCAGTATCCCTGTCTCCGTAGAAGTGGCGCTGGCTGCGGGGAGGTAGAAACGCTCGGCATAATCCTTGACCATGCGGTCCGCGATGAAGCGCCATCCAAGGCTCTGCATGGCATGCTTCATCCGCTTGACCCACAGGGAGGGGATGCCGTGGACGTCTCTCTGGTAGTAGAGTGGGATAACTTCTTTCTCGATGGTTTCATAGAGATATTCGGCATCCCTGGCATTCTGCACGGCCAGGTCGTTGTGCATGCCTCCGTGGCCGATGGCAAAACCGTTTTGGCCGTCGTAGGCCTCGTTCCACCAGCCATCCAGCACAGAAAGGTTAAGCCCGCCGTTCAAGACCACCTTCTGGCCGCTTGTGCCGCATGCCTCCAAGGGTCTACGAGGTGTGTTCAGCCACACATCCACCCCCTGCACAAGGTGGCGTGCCACGTTGTAGTCATAGTTCTCCACGAACACGATGCTGCTCCTGAAGTTCTTGCTGTAGCTGAGCTGGGCTATCTTCTGCAGGAGCAGCTTTCCTTCGTTGTCCATGGGATGCGCCTTGCCGGCAAAGATGATCTGGATCGGGCGGCGGGCGTCATTGATCAATTTGGCCAGGCGCTCGGGCTGCGACAGGATCATGTCTCCCCGTTTGTATGTGGCGAACCTGCGCGCACATCCGATGGTCAGAACATCCGGGTCAAGGATATGCTCGATCTGTTTTTCCATATCACGCAGCCCGAGGCGCTCTGCCTGAATCTGCAGGCGCCGCCTGACGAAGCGGATCAAGCGCATCTTCAGGCTCTGGTGTGTCTCCCACAACTCCCCGTCATCTATCTCGGAGATGTTTTCCCAGATATCCGGGTGTACCATCCGTGTGGCCCAGTCCTGACCGAGGCGTGTCTGAAACAGCTGATACATCTGGGGCGCCAGCCACGACAGCACATGAACGCCGTTGGTAATGTGGCCGATGGGCACCTCAGATTCGGGTCTCTCGGGCCAGAGGCTGTTCCACATGAGGCGGCTCACGGTACCATGGATCGCCGAGACGCCGTTTGCCCGGCGAGAGCTCTTCAAGGCGAGGACCGTCATGCAGAAGGTCTCTGTCTTGTCATTGGGATCGACACGTCCCAGGGCCATAAACTCCTCGTGGGAAAGCCCCAGCCTTTCTCGGAAGAGGCCAAGATGTTCTTCGATCAGATCCGGTGAAAACCGGTCGTGGCCGGCGGCAACAGGGGTATGCGTAGTAAAGACGGTATAGAGTGACACCCGCCGGTGTGCGCGCTTGAATGGGATCTGGTCATACTCCATGATCCGGCGGACCTCCTCGAGGATTGCAAAGGCGCTGTGCCCTTCATTTAAATGAAGCACTCCGGGAAAAAGATTCAACCCTTGTAAAATACGCGCACCACCAATCCCCAGCAGCAGTTCCTGCCGGATACGTAATTTATTGTCGCCGCCGTACAACCGGCACGTCAAATCGCGGTCTTCCTGGGAGTTGCCCTCTACGTTTGAATCGAGCAGCATCAGGCGGATGCGGCCTACTTGAATCTGCCAGACACGTGCAAGGAGCGGGGTGCTCCGGGTATCGACCCGTACAACCAATGGCTGTCCGTTCAAATCCATAACCTCTTGCAGCGGCAACTTGCCGACGTCCAGATTGACGTAATCTTCTTCCTGCCAGCCTTCTTTGTTCAGGCGCTGGCTGAAATAGCCCTGCTGGTAGAGGAGCCCGATCCCGATCAAGGGGATGCCCAAGTCAGAGGCGCTCTTCAGATGGTCTCCAGCCAGGATGCCAAGTCCGCCTGAGTAGATCTGCAGCGATTCATGCAGCCCGAACTCGGCAGAGAAATAGACGACCGGCCGGTTGTTCAGATTGCCGCAGTGTATTGCGCCCCATGTCTTCTGCAGATCTATATACTCATTCAGCCGTCTAAACGCGTAGTTTATCCGGCTGTGGAGCACCAGCTCAGAGGCACGCTCCTCAATCTGTGACGGCGTTATCTGATTCATAAAGGCAACCGGGTTGTGCTCGACCTGTCGCCAGAGATGGGGGTCCAGGTCGGTGAAGATGCTGATAACCTCCGGATGCCATGTCCACCACAGGTTGTCAGCCAAGGCACGAAGACGTTTGTAAAGATTGATGTTTGTTTCCGTCATAAGTTAACCCCTTAATAAATATTTTGTTCATTTCTTTGTTCGCCCAAAGAAACGAACCAAAGAAAAGGCGCCCCATCAAAACCGCCCTTCGGGTACACTCACTCGCTTGAAAAATCCGGGCCGCGGCTAACTCGCTTCGCTCAAACAGGATCCGCTGTTCCCCCGGATTTTTCTGCGCTCCCTCGCCGGTTTTGAAGGGGTTAAAAAAGACTCCGAACCCATGTGACGCCCAGCAGGCTCACAACACAGATCACCGACCACCAGGGCCAGGTGAGCATTTATCTTTGTACAGTTGAACGGTTCTAATAATCGTGTGCTACCTTTTGTTAGAAGTTTACAACACATACTTTTCCAGGATCGAGTGATAATTAGCCGGCAAGGAGGGAAAATGATACTCCCCTTTGGTCACCCATGATGCTGTTTGCTCAATATTAGAGATTCTTGCCACTTTTCGGAACAGTTCATCATGTCGATACAGGTAGCACTTGCCGGCCTCATGAAAGGCAATGTACAGCTTCTTGCCTAGATATTTCTTACAGAAAGTTAAACGTCCTTTGAGCTGTACTTTTAAAAATTGCCCGCCATTAACAGGTTGTGCTATAAAATCAGCCCCTTGCCAGTCATCCGAAAGACGTAGTGTTGTGAAACCATATTCAGCAAGGACGGCAGAAATTTTATGATAGTTATAATTCTCTTTTTGCCGAGCATTGAGTTTTTGATAGGCAATCTTTTTGAACAACGATATTCTCCTCTTACTTATAATAATTAATACACTGCATGTTTGCAGTATATCCAAGAATCAGCATCCCTTCAGAGGAAGCATAATTCACTATTTATTCATGATATAAAGAATAACATGCTATCCCTGGTCAATCCAGTGAAATAACATTCTGTTGGATGGGTGTTGAGGTTGGTGTCTAAGCTTTTTAACCCCCTCTGAACCCGGTGAGCGAATGCAGAAAAATCCGGGGAAACAGCGGCTCATGTCTGACAATAACTTTGTTTTTCTGTCTTCATCACAATCGCCTATTATGATATGAAAACCCAGTTATGATTGAAAAGATACCGTTCATGCACCGGCAGAGGCTGTACAACATCATCATCGAGGACGACATCACCTTCCCGGCCCTGCACCATATCCTGGACGACCTCATTGTTCTTGGAGCATTTGTATCGGACGAAGACTGTGCCGTTCTCTATACCGTGACCCACGAAGAGGCTTGCTATACTGTCGGGGTTGACGGCATCGATGTCATCATCACGGTGAAATAGAGGTTCGGACCCATGGTTGATATCCACCTGTGCCAGCCTGATGCTATGAAATCATGCGCTGCCTGCTGCGGGATCT
>JBEKLI010000168.1:0-5406 GCA_050010275.1 Desulfomonilia bacterium
ACTCGTGCAGGTCCCTCGTGATCTCGCCGATGCCCCGGAAGAGTTCATCGGAGGTGATAGTCTTGAGCTGCCTCATGTGCTCGGCTGCACGGGCCAGGTCTGCATTCGTCAAAGACACAATGGCCTGTTTCAGGGTATCCAGAAAGACCACAAGCTGCTCGAAAGGCTCATCGCCCTTTTCCTCAAAATAGGCCTTCAGGGCATCAGCCTGCTTGAGTATGTTGTCCACAGGTTGGGTATTGTCCCTTTTTACCTTCTTGACCATGGGGCCTCCTGTTGTTCAGGCTTCATCCGGAATGGTTTTCAAGTCCTGCATCCAGGGGATCTCCTCGCTGTCGCTGGGGGCACGGTAGTCGCCCCTGGGGGACAGGGAGCCGCCTGAACCCACCTTGGGGGCATTCGGAATGCACGAGCGCTTGTACTGGCTGTGCTTGAAGAAGCGGAGGATAAAGACCTCAAGCCAGTGCTTGATCTGGGATAATGTGTATTGGTGCCTCTTCGCAGGCGCAATGTCCGGCCAGGCACCCTTTGTAATATCGTGCCATGCACAGTATGCAAGAAAGGCAACCTTGGATGGCAGATAACCATATCGAGTCATGTAGAACGTGTTGAAGTCCTGCAGCTCGTAAGGCCCGATAACCGCCTCTGTGCTCTGTGCGGGCTGGCCGTTCACCGTTCCGGGGATGAGTTCGGGGCTGATCTCGGTCTGAAGGATATCTTCGAGGCAGACGGAGGCCTTTTTGCCGAAGATCTTCTCCGATGCCACCCAGCGGATGATGTATTGAATGAGCGTCTTGGGCACGCTTGCGTTCACGCTGTAGTGCGACATGTGGTCGCCTACGCCGTAGGTGCACCAGCCTAGGGCCAGCTCGCTCAGGTCGCCGGTGCCCACTACCAGGCCGCGGCGCATATTGGCGAGGCGGAAGAGGATGGAGGTCCGCTGGCCTGCCTGGACGTTCTCAAAGGTCACATCATAGAGCGCACGGCCCTTCCCGTATGCATGGCCGATATCCTTCATCATCTGCATGCAGCTCGGGCGGATATCGATCTCGGATGCCTCCACCCCCAATGCCTTCATGAGGGCCTTGGCATTGGCATAGGTCTTCTCCGAGGTGGCAAATCCGGGCATGGTGTAGGCCTTGATGTTCCTGCGGGGGAGCCTTAAGGTATCCATGGTCCGTGCGCATACGATCAACGCATGGGTGGAGTCGAGCCCGCCCGAGACGCCGATGATAAGGTTCTCGATACCGGATGACTTCATCCTTTTGGCCAGGCCCTGGACCTGGATATTATAGATTTCATAACATCGCTTTCCCCTCACCGACGGATCGGTGGGGACATAGGGAAACCGGGAGATCTCCCGAATAGGCATGATCTTTCCCGATGGCCGTGCCATGGGGAACCTGACCTTTCTGAAGGGCTTCCTGCCATCCTGGCCGGTCCTGTCCTCCATGAAGCTCGTCATGATCATACGATCCTTCACCAGACGGTCGAGGTCGATATCGGCCATGATGATCTGGGGGTCCCACGAAAAGCGTTTGGATTCTGCCAGGAGCGTGCCGTTTTCATAGATGACTGCATGGCCGTCCCAGGCGAGGTCCGTAGTGGATTCTCCGGGGCCGGCGGCGGTGTAGATGTAGGCGGCAATGCACCGTGCCGACTGGTTGGATGCGAGGTCGCGCCGGTATTCATCCTTACCCGTTGTTATGTTGGATGCAGAGAGGTTGACGATGATGGTTGCCCCTGCCAGGACTGCATGGCTGGAGGGCGGAATGGGTGTCCAGAGATCCTCGCAGATCTCCGCAAACAGCCTCAGACCGGGAATGCCGTCGGCTTCGAAGATCACGTCGGCGCCGATGGGTATGCCTTTTTGCCCGCAGAGGTCGATCATATCAACACTCAGGTCTTTGGCAGGTCTGAATTGGCGTAATTCGTAGAACTCACGGTAGTTCGGCAGATAGCTCTTTACCGCGATACCCAGGATATCACCTGAATGCATGACAATTGCACAGTTGAACAGGGCATCCATCACCTTCAGGGGTGCCCCGACAACCACGATCATGTCGAGTTCCGTGGTTGCCTTCCTGACCTCGGCCAAGGCATCCAAAACCGCAGCCTGTAATGCATCCTGAAAGAACAGGTCATCATTGGTATAACCCGACAGGCCCATCTCAGGAAACACGGCCACTACGCAGTTCTGCTCGAAGGCCTTCCGGATGAGATCTATCGTCCTGAGCGCGTTAAAGCCGGGGTCCGCAACCCGCACCTCGGGAATACATGCGGCAATACGGATGAATCCGTGCCGGTACAGGTTCAAAAAATCTTTCCCCTTTTTCACGCCCTTCCTCTTCAAGATTCTCCCATCTTTTCCCATACTCTGTATTATACATCGGAGAATGCCAACAGACAAATGAACTATATACAATAAATGCAGCGGCGGATGATGCCGGTGTACAATAAGCCAAAGGAATTATCTTTTACAGGAGCGGCTTAAAGCCGCGACATTTTCCCCCGGTGATAAGATAAGAGAAATAGCGCCTAAAGGCGCTCGTAGAATGCATTATCCCCGTATATCCGCCACCCCTTGCTCTCTTTTCAGGCATTTCATGCTTGAATTCACACCATAACTTTTGTACATCCTTAAATCAGGTTGAAGGAGTGCTGGTAATCGCTGGCGCCTTTCTAGGCGTGAGAGGAAAGTCCGGGCTCCACAGGGCAAGGGTGGTCGCTAACGACGACCGGGGGTGACCCCAGGGAAAGTGCCACAGAAAACAAACCGCTGCCCGTAAGGGCAGCAAGGGTGAAACGGCGAGGTAAGAGCTCACCAGTTCCCCGGGTGACCGGGGAAGCTTGGCAAACCCCACCCGGAGCAAGACCAATAGAGGGGCTATAAGGGTTGCCCGTCCCGCCCCCGGGTAGGTCGCTTGAGGTAACAGGCAACTGTTACCCTAGATGAATGATTACCGCCCGGCTCACAGTAATGCGAACCGGGCAACAGGACCCGGCTTATGCGCTGCTTCAACCCTTTGTTTTACGATAAAGGAATGCACTGGACCGCCCTATGGACAAGAAATCACGATTTGAGCTGGGCCACATCGAGAAGATCCGACGATCCATATACGTCTTTCTCCGTGATCAGATCGAGCGGAGGCTCATCTCCCTCGCCCTGGAGACGCCTTACCGCCTCTGTCGTGTCAAAGAGATGCCCTACCCTTATGTGGAACCCGGTGATCTGAAGCCCAAAAAGAAGGAGTTCCTGAAGGACTCATTCATTGCGCAGCCATTCTTCATCATCTTCTGCGAGGACACCATCGATGAGGTCCATCAAAAATACATACGGTTCTCCGAATCCAATAAGGTAAGGAAGGATAACCTCTCGCTCATCCCCGACCTGAAGATGCAGCGCTCCCTGTACTCAACGGCACGCTTCTTTGAACGTGATTCGTTTTTTGACCTTATCGAGCAGATCCTGGATGTCGATTATTGTCTCCTCATCCAGCGCGATAATCGTTATAAAAAGCAGAACCGCTACTGTCTCACGCACTTTCATGTGAAGATCGACTGGCCCATTGCGGATGCGGCGGAAAGCCTGGCTAAGGAACTCCGCTACATCTCCAAAAACCTCTATGAAAAAGGGGACCGGTATGCAGAGATCCTCCAGCAGAAGCTCTTTGAATTCTATGGGTGCCACCACCAGGGTACGGGCGGCCGTCGCTCGGCAGCGCTGATCGCCGCCCAGTACCTCAAGAATGTGCCATACCTCGCTACGGTATACGTATCCAGCGCCGAGACAAAGACCCTGACCAGCTACTCGGAAAAGGGCACCTGCAGGTATGCCATTATCCAGTTTGAGAAACAATATGCAAAGATCGTCATGGAGAACAACGGCATCACGGAATCGGGCTTCCGCCAGGGATATGTGTTGGGTGAATCGGAGAATGCCTTTGACGTCCTGCTCTTCGTTACCTACAAACATACTGAATGGGGAACCCCACCTGCTGATAATAAATTGAGGATCTTAAGGCCCGATTATGCCTGGCTTGTGCTGGATATGGAGATGGTGCTGCCCAAGACGGACGCCAGTACTTACAGGCCGCTGACGGTCAAGTGGGTGTACAAAGGCTAAAAATGGTGCAAGGAGGAGAGAAGGTGGCGACCATTATCGACGGCAACGCACTCTCAAAGAAGAAGCGCCATGAAACCGCCCTTAAGGCAAACGTGTTTACCGAAAAGTACGGCCGGCCCCCGGGGCTTGCAGTCGTGCTTGTGGGTGAAGATCCGGCATCCGCCATCTATGTGAGGAACAAGAAGAAGGCCTGTGAGACGGCGGGCTTACGCTCCTTTGATTTCCACCTCGATGCGGCAACAAACAGGGATGAGCTGCTGGCCCTGGTGAAGAAGCTCAATGCCGACCCCAACGTGGACGGTATCCTGGTGCAATTCCCCGTACCGCCCCATCTTGACTCGCAGGAGATCCAGTGTGCCATAGACCCTGAAAAGGATGTGGACGGACTGCACCCCTACAACCTGGGCAGACTGCTCTCGGGCACACCGACACTCGTGCCCTGCACACCATCCGGCATCATGTGCATGCTCCGTGAATACGGCGTATCTCTCAAGGGCAAGGACGCAGTAGTGATCGGCCGCAGCAATCTCGTGGGCAAGCCCATTGCCGTGCTGCTCATGATGGAGCATGCTACCATAACCGTCTGCCATTCGCGCACACTCGATCTGGATAAAAAAGTCAAGGCAGCGGATATCGTGGTTGCGGCCATCGGCAAGGCGGAAATGATCCGGGGTGAATGGATCAAGGAAGGGGCCGTGGTGATCGATGTGGGCATGAACCGGACCGACACAGGATTGAAAGGCGACGTTCAGTTCGAGGGGGCATCCGGGCGTGCATCCCTTATCACGCCCGTTCCCGGCGGTGTAGGGCCCATGACCATAACCATGCTGCTGGATAATACCCTGCGGGCGGCAATGAACCACGTTTCTTAAACCCTTAAACGAGCATTTAAACTGATTCGCTCCCGGGTTGCACGTCTCGTTGGTGCATGCTAAAGAGGGGGCGTTCACCTATGGCGGTGATGATATGAATGGAGAGGTTCCCATGAAGACCCCGCTTCATCACGAACATGAGAAGCTGCACGCAAAGATGGTGGATTTCCACGGATGGGACATGCCCGTATGGTACGGAGGCATCAAGGAAGAGCATATGGCCGTCAGGATGCATGCAGGCCTGTTCGACGTGAGCCACATGGGCGAGATCGAGGTAAAAGGCGACAAGGCTTTTCCCTGTCTTGAGCACCTCCTCACCCGGGACATCTCTTCTATGAATCAGGGACAGGCCTTGTACACATTCCTTTTAAACGAAAAGGGCGGCATCATCGACGACCTGTTCATCTA
>JBEKLI010000169.1:0-5362 GCA_050010275.1 Desulfomonilia bacterium
TATACGGAAATCGCAACCCAGTTGGGAGTCCCGGTGGAAGAGGCGCGGAAGACCCTTCACGAACTGATGTCCAAAGGAATTCCGGGTCTCTGGATGTTCCCGGACACGGACTATATCAGCAGTTTTGCGCCATTGAGCAATCTTCCTACTCAATACAGGATCAGTGTCGACGGCGAGCAGAAATGGTTCGGGCAATGCGGCTTTGAATCGCTGGCAGTTTGCTGGCTTTTCCCGAAAAAGGTGGTTGAGATCGACGCACCCTGCTTAGATTGCGGTTCACCCGTTCATGTGGAAATCAAGGACGGGGTTGTCCTGAAGACCATACCCGAAGGGGTTATGGGATATGTAGCAGTACCGTTTTCAAAATGGCTGCAGCGCCTCCCCTTTGCCTGAAGCACCATGAACCTCTTCCGGTCGGAAGAGCACATCCGCAACTGGCCGAGGTATGACCCGGTAACCGCAGAAGGCATCCTTCCACTCAAAGACCTTGTAACCGTATTCTCGGGGAATCTGTTCAAAAGACGGCTGGACACGGATTATGTCTCACGCAGCCAGGAATATACAATGGAACTGCTCAACGTCCTGTCGGAGATAGGCAAAACACGCCCGTTCTGGAAACCTTGATCCAACGGATGTAGGAATATTGACCTCTTCAAGACGTTCATCTCGCCGGTTTCCGGAGAGATGAACGTCTTGAAGAGGCTAAGTAAAAAACTTCAATTCTTTATTAAGCCTTGCGCGCTGCTCATCCTTACTCCCCGAAGAACCTGCCCTCTTCCCATGCCACCTTGTGCTCCATGATGACCTGGAACTGGTGGTTTAAGTCCAGGATCTCTTTTTGCCAGAAGGCGTCGGTGCCCCAGCCGGGGTGATTGTTCCTGAAGTCATAATCATGGGCCTGTCTGGCCCACCAGGCAAGGAAATAGATGATGCGCATGAACCGTAAGGGCTCGATGAGCTTAAGGGATGAGCGGTCGAATTCACGGAACTGCCCATACCCATCGAGCAGAAGATCGATCTCGCGCCGCGAGCGGCCTGCATGATCGGGCAGGAGGAGCCAGAGGTCATGGACAGGGGGGCCTGTCATCATATCGTCAAAATCGATCACCATGAGTCCCTCGCCCGGCCGGTCGAGAAGGTTTCCCCGGTGGCAGTCTCCATGGATGCGGATAAACCCCGTGCCATCAAAGTCAGAGGAGATGCCCTCCACGATTCGGGAGGTGAGGTCTTCAAAGGCGGCTTTGTGCTCAGGGGTAACAAATCCGCCTTTGATGATGTAATCCAGATCTGCACGCGTGGACTTTATGGGGTGCAGCGTGATCCTGTCCTGTGGGGTTCGGCGCTCACCTGCGAGATGGATGCGTGCCACCAGAGAGCCCACCCGTATCCAGTCTTCATCGGCGTTCAGCTCAAATGCGCGTCCGGCTCTCTTGGGAAAGAGCGCAAAGAAAGTACTGAGCGCGTTTCCCAGGGTGCTTCCGTCGGCAAGCCTCAAGGGGCACACGACCGGGATCTCATCATCCGCGCAGTCAGCCAAGAATCGGTGCTCGTCCTCAAGGGCCTCCTTGCTCCAGCGCCCGGGCCGGTAGAACTTTGCGATAAGGCGTTTCCCCGCCTTGGACTGGATCTCGTAGACCCGGTTGATATAGCTCGGCAGGGGCATGGCAAGCCCGGTCATGGGGATGTGGGTGGCATCCTCCACCATATCGAGCAGCACACCCGGCGTGAGGTGTGCAAAGTCGGCATTCCTGGTCATGGTTTTCCTCCGTAATCACAAAGGTATATTTCAATTATGGTCCAGTGTCTTCAAGGAAATTTAACCTTGCCCTGGGAATGCAATGAAGATGAGTCCGATTGTATGGATCATGATCGCAGGTCTGCTGTGCGGAGAAGGATCTGCTATGGCGCGAGTTTGACACGCAGCCTGATATTCTCTTTATCCAGGGAGCGCAGAAAGATCGGGTTCTCGAAAAAGATCGTGTTGAAATGAAAGTCGAACATCTCGTGGATCGCATCGTCTACTGTCCAGTCCTGAACAATGATCCGGTATGCGGCAACTATATATCCGACTCTGTCTCTGCCATATTCGCAGTGCACGAATACGGGCCAGTTATCCGGGTTTTCGACGACCTTCAGGAAGATGACGAGATCGTGCTCGTCCGGAAACCCCGGTAGTTCGGGCAGCCAGAGATATTTAAGCTTTGTACCGGAAAGCATGGGAAGGTCGTCTTCGGAATACTTGAGATTCACAATGGTCTTCGCCCCGGCTGCCTCGAGGTTATGAAATCCCTCAAGTGTAGGCTGGGAGCCGCGCCAGAGGGCTTCAGATACTTTGGCAAAATTGGGTACACCTTTGATGCACGTATCGCACGGCTTCTCCATCGCACGGGAGGGCGGTATGTATGGTCGGTGCGCACAGCCCGTACTCATAACCAGGATACCTATGATGATGCCGATACAGGTGGCCCGCACTGATGGTGGCATTAAGACCCCTTTATGCTTTTTAGTATCTGTCTTATCCAGAATAAGGCTTCAAGTTACCAGAGAGAAGTCTGTTTTTCCAGTCATAAAACACGAAGAGGGCGTTTCAGGAACATGCAATTTGATACATTCCATCCGTTGAACGGCTGACATCAAAAAACAGTTGTAAGCCGACAGGACGTCTCACGGGCATCTATTGGATTTATTTACTGGCCGCTAAACCCTATTTATTTTGTATTTCAAATGAAAAAGTGACTTCATATGGAATAGGTTCTCCATAGAAAATCTTTAACAGAGCTGATGTCTCAACTTTATTTTTTCTGAATTCTGGATTTTGTATCCAGATATCAATAGGTACTGATGCCTGTGGAGATATAGAAAATGCATAATCGTAGACAAACATTGCAGCATATTCTGGTCTGTCATTAAAATCAGATTTTTGCCAGTTTGTGTTCTGTAAATTTAGTATTAAATCTTCATCTTCGTAGTTTAGGTATAGTCTTATTTTTACTTGGTCAGTGCTTCCATCGCCTATATTTTTAAGTTCAATAAACTTTTTGGTATGCTTAGAGTCTAATACTAATACACCACCATCCAACCTTTTCCTATCGACAAAGCATTCTATCTTAGGTTTTCTTAGCTGCTTTCCCGACAATTCATTGAATCTGTATTCCATTCTCTGTAAGGATGTATCGATCCTATTTGTCGATTTGTCTTCCAGTGCGTTATATTTATTTTCAAGGATTGTAGACTTTTCTTCAATTCTCTGAGTTAACGCATCAATTCTCTGTAATGACTTATCAACTTTTTCACCTAGCTTATCGTCCATTCTCTGTATTGATGCATCGATCTTTTGTGAAGAATTAATTGCTAAAAACATAGGCAGGATTATCCCAAAAATAGTTAGAATTACTCCCCCGACAGTTAGAAGAAATTTAAAACGACTTTCAGAAACAGCCAATTTTGCATCTGATATTTTTTTATCAATTAGTAGTTCAATTTTTGGTTCTATCTGTTGGTTTTGATCACTTATTTTATTTATGTTTTCATCCATTAGAATTCACCTCAACGCTTTTGGGGCCAACAATTATTCTGCTGCACTTTTGCAGCATATCCGGATAATACATGCTATCATTTTAGTGTGGTGTGTTGGCGCGGTCAGGGTTGCATTACCATTCCACATCAGAACAAATACTATATATTCTTGAAATTATCCAGCCAAAGAAAGATTCCTCGCTGTCGCTCGGAATGACATTTTGTGAGTTAATTGGTGGGTTATGCTAAAGCGCCAACCACCCAACGATACTTATTCTCGATTGGATCGATATTCTGTGGGTGTTTTTTTCTTGCCCCCTTGAACCCGGTGAGCGAGTGCAGAAAAATCCGGGGAAAAGCGTCTTTTGTTCGAGCGGAGTGAAACGGAGCGAGTTAGACGCGGCCCGAATTTTTCAAATGAGCGAACGGACCCGAAGGGCGGGTTCATTGGGGTGCCTTTTCTTTCGTCCTTTCTTTTGGCACCAAAAGAAAGGACATAAAATTAAAAAGATAGATAAATCTTAGACTCTCCATCACGCGCAAAAATAATACCTTCACTTTTCTGGATTCCCGCTTCCGTCCAGCCTTCGCAGCCGGTAAGTTGCTCCGGCGGAGTAGGCCAGGAATGACACAAATGGGGTCACCCGGTTTATTCCTAGCCCGGCCATTTATAGACCGGGCCTTACTTTCAAGGTTATCTCTGTGATGAGCGCCGTCAGTCGGCGTCTTCTTCGCTGACGTACTTGGTGAAGTCCACGATCTTCTCGTCTTCCTTCATGCGTATGGCGCGCACGCCCTGGGCAGAGCGCGTGCGGGTGGTGCGGATCTGGGACACGGGCATGCGGATGATCTGGCCCGATGAGGATATGATCATGAGCTCGTCGGTGTCCTTGATCACGCGAACGCCCACGAGGTCGCCGGTCTTCTTGGTGATGTGGACCGTGTTTACACCCTTGCCTGCCCGGTTCTGGACCGGATATTTGCTGACAATAGTCTTCTTGCCGAAGCCGTACTCGGTCAGATTGATGACCATGTCGTCGTCGCTCGTGATGACATCCATGCCGATAACCGAATCGCCCTCGTTGAGCTTGATGGCTCGCACCCCTTGCGCCTGGCGGCCCATGACTCGGACCTGGTCGGCCGGGAAGATGATGGCCTTGCCGGCCCTGGATGCAACGATGATGCGGGTGCTGCCAAAGGTGATGCGGGCCGACATGACCTCGTCGCCCGGTTCCAGCGTGCAGGCGATGATGCCCGTGCGCACGATGTTGCTGAAGCTTTTGAGCTCGACCCGTTTGATATTGGCCAAGGCGGTTACCATCACGACCTCTGCTTCCATGTTGATGTCGGTGGTGACCAGGATGGCGCAGATGCGCTCCTCTTTCTGGATGGGACCAAGCGTATACGCCTGCATCTCCTCCGCAACCACATTCGCATAAACTCATAATTCCTCCATCGGCAACTCTATTGTAACATCTTCTGGTTGGTTATGTACATCGCTTAGTACTTCTGCACATATCATCTCCAACACTGTGCCGTCTTTATATTCAATGGCTAACCCGTCAGCATCTCTACTTTGTGACCCTAAGCGCATCCTAATGATTTCAAATGCCGGTTTAATTACATGTTCATAAGCAGATCGTGGTACTGTGTAACTACGTGTCACAGGGCTATCGGGGCCAGTGCGTCCTTGTAATCTGAGCACCTCATCATGGGTTTGTTGTACGGTCATCTCGTCGCTGTCTAAAACCAGCCTGACGATATGGTCTACCAAAGGCTCGTTAGCATGCGTGTCCTTGTTGAAATACGAGCCTGTGGGGTCGAGTGTGGAAATCTCCCGCAACTT
>JBEKLI010000170.1:0-5328 GCA_050010275.1 Desulfomonilia bacterium
TGCTGTTTGAGTTTAAAATGCTCATCACCAATCTGTCTATCCTTCCTGTTATCATCACTGTCTCAACACTCGGGCCTATCTTTTTAATGAACCCGATCATACAATTGCTCGGCAGCAGCATACTTCTTATTGGTATAGTAAAGACCGCATTCAACAAACACGACGGACTGAAAATCGTACGTACAACGTGCATGGTCATGACCATTTTATCCATGATTCTGGGAGCCTTCATGTTTGGTTCAATAGTAAGAAATGCAAATTCGGATGCAGCAGGGCTTCATGTTCTTCAGAGCGGCTTTATAAGAGGCACTGTGGGCTGGGATATCATAGGAGTCTTTACCTGGTGCATGCTCTTTTTCCTCTTCAGAAAGTCGATTACCAATGAAGCTGAAATGTGAATTTTTCCTGAACCCGATGTAACGAGAAGCATATACATAATAAGTCATTTCTGAGTATTCATCCACGCTGTTTACAAGACATGAAACTTTCACTTGAATTCCCACCTTTTCAGGCGTATATTGTCAGCTGGCCTTACCACCAGCCACATAAAGGGGGTTCAATGAAGGACATCCTGAAGCCGCTGCATTCTGACAGCCTGGTAGACGTGTTCATCTCGCGGTTCGAAGACCTGATCTTGACCGGCAAGATCGCCATTGGGCAGAAGCTGCCCTCGGAAAGAGAACTGGCCCTGCAGCTGGGCGTGAGCAGGCCCGTGGTGCACGAGGGGCTGGTGGACCTCGCGGCCAAGGGCCTGGTCACCATGAAGCCGAGGATCGGCACGGTTGTGAACGACTACCGCAAGGAGGGGTCGCTTGCCATCCTGAACTCCATCATCAACTACCAGCAGGGTACGATCGACGAAGGCCTGTTGGAAAGCCTGCTGCAGATAAGGCTCCTGGTGGAAAGCGAGACCTCCAGGCTCGCAGCAGCCAACCGGACCGAGGATCATTTAAGAGAGCTCCGCGAAATCCTCGGGAAGGAAGAGTCCGCGGACCCCGGGAATGTAAAGAAGATCACCACACTCGACTTCGGGTTCCACCATACCATCGGCATGGCATCCGCAAACGTCATCTACCCGCTGCTCATCAACTCGTTCAAGCCGGTATACATGAACTTCACCGGCGTGTTCTTTTCGGACCCTGCCAATGTGCCGGCCACAACAGCCTTCCATCGCAGGCTCGTGGATGCCATTGCAAAGAAGAACACCGAGCGGGCGGTGAACGTCATGATAGAGACATTGAACCACGGCGAAGAGCATTTGCGCACAATCCTCAACCAGCCTAAAAGGAGGGAGCCATGAGCGCACAAACGGCACTTAAGGGCATTCAGAAGATCAAGGAACCGAAGAACCTCTCACCGCGCATAACCTGGCTGCGGGATTACTATTACAAGGGCGTGGAGCGCGCCTGGAACAACGAGTTCACCGCCTGGACCACAGGCACGCCCTGGGACGTGCAGTTCGACGAGATGACCTTCTACATCGTGCCCGAGACGTACCCGTTCATGCAGACCTTCCGCTCCTCCATGCAGCAGGCTGCCAGGCCCGTTAAGCTACACAGAGATTTCTGGACCTGGAGCCTGGTTGAACGAAAGGCCTGGTTCATCAAGGAAGTGATGGTGAATTATGTGCCCCAGGAGATCTTGCCCGGAGACCTGATTGCGGGCGGCCGCTTCAACCTGCAGACGTCCAAGTGCTGGACAAAGAAAGAGGCAAAAGAGCGCGACGGGCTCATATACGGAAAGAAGGGGGCCCGCGCATCCATGAAGTGGTTCCACGACCACGGATATGGCAACTCGGGCGCCACATCCGGCCACCTCATCCCCGGATACGAGCGTGTGCTCAAGATCGGCTGGAAAGGCATCCATGAAGACCTGAGAAAGAGATTCCATGACCTGCCGGACAAAGACAAAGCGGGAAAGAAAGGCGCCCAGCTACGGGCTATGATGACTGCGGCCACCATGGCAAGTGAATTGGCTGCAAAGTATGCCGACCTGTGCGGGAAGCTTGCCGCATCGGAAAAGGATGCGGGCCGAAAGGCAGAGCTTAACCAGATGGCCGCAAACCTGAAGAAGGTCCCCTGGGAGCCTGCAACAACCTTCTGGGAAGCCGTGCAGGCCCTCTGGCTCACGCACATGCTCATCATGAGCGACGAGAACTACCCCGGCCCGGGTGTTTCCTTCGGACGCATCGATCAGTATTTGCTGCCCTACTGGCAGTATTCGATAGAGCAGGGCATGGACTCTGAGTTCGGCAAGGAGATCCTGAAATGCTTCTGGGTGCACGCCAACACGGTGTACGACGCCATGATCCGCGTGGGCTTCAACGGCATCACTGCGGGTTACGGCCAGCTCATCACGCTCTCCGGCGTGGGCGCGGGCGGGAAGGATATGACCAATGACCTTACCTTTGCCATGCTGGAGGTCATCGACGAGATGACGCCCATTTTAGAGCCCAAGCCCAATGTGCGCCTGCACCGGGGAACGCCGGATGAGCTGCTGGACAAGGTGGTGGACATGATCTCGGTGAGCCAGGGCGCGCCTTTTCTGCTGAATTTCGACGAGCGGTCCATGGCCGGGATGCTGCGCGAGGCAAAGAGGGGAAACGTTACGCACCTGATTAACGAGAACAACGTGCACGACTATGCTCCCGTGGGCTGCCTGGAGAACACCATGCAGGGCAACGACCGCTCGGGCACGGTGGACAACAACCTCAACCTCTTGAAGGCCGTGGAGCTGGCCCTGAATAACGGGAAGGACTTCTTCGATTTCATCGACCCCATTACGGGCAAGAAGGAGAAGGTGTCACAGGCCGGACCCAGGACGGGCGATGCAACGACATTTGCATCCTGGGAGCAGTTCTGGGGGGCGTATGCCGAGCAGACCCGCTTCATCGTGAAAAAATGCGCCGAGCTCTACGAGCAGTCCGAATCTATCAGGGCCCGGTTCTGTCCCACGCCGTACCTCTCCTGCCTTGTCAGGGGATGTGCGGAAAAGGGGCTCGACATCACCGAGGGCGGAGCGGAGCTGGGCTTCACCACGCTGGAGGCGGTAACATTCGCCACCACGGTGGACTCGCTGCTGGCAGTCAAGCACCTGGTGTTCGACAACAAGGAATGCCCCATGGCCGAACTCATCGGGGCCCTGAAGGCAAACTGGGGAGGCCATGAAAAGCTGCAGGCCAAGGCCAGGTTCAAGACACCGAAATACGGCTGCGACGACGACAAGGCCGATGCCATGGCACTTGCGGTCATGGCGCTGTGGTGCGAGGAGACATGGAAGTATAAGACCGTCTCCACAAACCGCCGGTTCCGGCCGGGCATGCTGAGCTGGAACTACTGGGTGGGCGACGGCTTCATCCTGCCGGCAAGCCCGGACGGGAGGCCCAAGGGAAGGTTCCTGTCGAACGCCATCTGCCCGAGCAACGGGGCGGACATCAACGGCCCCACGGCCAATGCGAACTCCGTAGGCAAGGCCATGGGCGGCAAAGACCCCCAAGGCCAAGGCGACTATAAGGGGTATTACAACTCCCTGCCCAACGGCGCGAGCCACACCATCACCATCAACCCGTCGCTGCTGCAGAACCCCGAGCACCGCTCCAAGTTCAAGGCATTCTTAAGGGGCTATGTGGAAAACGGAGGCAGCGCGCTGCAGATCAACATGCTGGATGCCGACATGCTGCGCGACGCGCAGAAGAGGCCCGAGGACTACCGCTCGCTGCTGGTGCGGATCACGGGGTACAACGCCTATTTCACGAGCATCGGGAGAGAGCTGCAGGATGAGGTGATAGCAAGGATCAGCCATGAATCGCTGTAAAGGGGAACTAGAGGGGGCTGCCGGCGCCGGATGCATGGGGCGGTGTCGGCAGTATTCCCCTCGCCCTGTCCATGCGAGGCACCGAATATGTGTCATTTCGACCGGAGCGAGGGATCAGAAACAAGATTTCTTGCTTCGCTCGAGATGACAGGTTTATCGCATTCGAAGCCTGCGCGGGAATGCTAAGGAGAAGTGATCACCATGAAAGGCAACGAAGATAAGCACAAGGGTACCATCCTCAGGATCCAGCGCATGTCCACGGAAGACGGGCCGGGCATCAGGAGCACTATATTCTTCAAGGGCTGCCCTTTGAAGTGCGTCTGGTGCCACAATCCGGAGAGCATCTCCAAGAGGCTCCAGGTGCACTGGGTGAAGTCCAGGTGCATCGGCTGCCGCAGCTGTATCGAGGCATGCACGAAAGGGGTTCTCGCACCGGCGGGCAGCGGTATAACCATTGACCGCTCGAAATGCGATTCCTGTACCTCGTGTGTGCAGGCCTGCCCGTCTACGGCAATGGAGGTCTATGGAGAGGTCTACGAGGCGGATGGTCTCCTCCATGAGGTGCTCAAGGATAAGGTGTATTTTCAGAAGTCAGGCGGCGGGGTGACCCTCTCGGGCGGCGAGCCCACCCTGCAGGGCGAATTTACACAAGAGCTCCTCGCGGCCTTCAAGCAGAAGGGCGTCTATACCGCCCTTGATACCTGCGGGCAGTGTTCGTGGGAGACCATCAAGAAGCTCCTGCCGTATACGGACCTGGTCCTCTACGATCTCAAGGAGATTAACCCCGAGAGGCATAAGGAATTCACCGGGGTCTCCCCTGATAAGATCCTCGAGAACCTTGTCAAGATCGGCAAATCCATGACGAGCAGCTCCATGCCCGGTGATCTCTGGGTGCGCACCCCTTTGATTCCGGGATGCACCGCCACACCGGACAACCTCAAGGGTATCGGGGCATTTATCAAGAAAAACTTAAGTCCAGCCGTGAGCAGGTGGGAGCTGTGCACCTTCAACAACCTGTGCATCAATAAGTATGACGGGCTTGGGATCGACTGGCAGTTCAGGAAGACAGCGCTCCTTGACCAGGATGAGGCCGAGCACCTTGCAAAGAGTGCAAGGAGTTCGGGTGTTGACCCCGAGATTGTCCATCTGAGCGGGCCCATGAGCAAGGTTCACCCGTATGAGTATGCAGATGAAAAGCCTCATTGGGCGTCATCAAGGGAGGGGTGATCGGATGATTAAGGAGCAAAGCGCTGTCAATCCCCCGGGAGCATGGGCTCAGGATGCTTTGATATTCCTGGATTCGAAGCTTTCGCTCAGGCCTTCGCAGCCGTAGCGGCTGCTATGGCGGAGCAGGCGGGAATGACACGGTGGTTGCAGAAAGAGTCACCGAGAATGACAGGGGAGGGTATTTATGAAAAAGACGTATACGCGATTTGATGAGAAGGACCTGAAGCAGTTTGAGCCTGAGGCAAAGGTTGGATTGATCGCCACCATAAACCCTGAAGGCCTGCCCCA
>JBEKLI010000171.1:0-5276 GCA_050010275.1 Desulfomonilia bacterium
TTTAGAACAAAACAGAGAAAATGCCAAACAAGGAGGTTCATATGAGAATAAAAATGGGGACACAATGCTCCTAGCAGGAATCACCACTCTTGTTAGGAGTAGAAACTGAGATCAATTTACTACCAATTACTAAGATAAAAATGTTGATGATCAAAAAGGAGGGTAACATGAGGTACCGAAAATTTATTAATGCTGGGCTACTCATCCTAGTATCTTTATTAATTGCATCTGTTACTATAGCAGGTGCTGCAACGCCAAAACCATTAGTCCCGAATCTTCCCTCTGGCTGGAGCCAAGTATATCCTGATTCAAGTTTTACCTATCTTGGATTGAGCCCGGCATGTTCGAACTGTCCAGGCACTAATCCAACATATAGCTTCTTTGTCAAAAAGGGCACTGTGAACAAAGTTGTCATCTTCTTTAATGGAGGGGGGGCATGCTGGGATCCCGTGAACTGCTTAAAATACCTTACCTATAATCCTATGGTATTTGAATTTGTGTCTTCAGGTCAGTTATATGTATACAATCAACCTGATCCAACAAGTTCTCCCCAGGTTAATCATGGCATATTCGACTTCAACAACCCTAATAACCCATTCAAGGATTGGTATGTTGTCTATCTCCCATACTGCACAGGGGATCTGTTCTGGGGCGCCGCAGATCATCAATACACTACACCACCATATCTTCCTCCACAAATTACCGCTACAATCAAGCATCGTGGATTTGTTAACTTCCAGGCAGTCCTAAAATGGGTAAAGGATAATTTCAGGTTACCAGAGGAGATCTTTGTTTCAGGAAGCAGTGCCGGCGGATATGGAGCAATAATGGAATATCCCTTTATAAGGGATTCGTTTCCATTAACCAGGGTATATGTTCTAGGTGATGCCGCAAATGGGATAACGGGAGACGATTTTAATACTAAAGCCAGTACTGTTTGGAATGCACAGTTCGCAACCTGGATTTTGGGTAATGATATTACTAAACTTACAATAGAAGACATTTATACGAATATCGCTGCCGAATATCCCTTAATGAAATTTGCGCAGTATACGACTGCTTATGATGGAACTCAATCTTACTTTTACAACCTTCAGCTTATTGACCCCTCCAACGGAGTGCCATACGTTGAAGAACCTTGGCTGTGGAGTACATTCCCAACTCTGTTTAACGTAGGTGCATGGAATTACCAGATGCTCCTTTACGCCCAAGGTACAGCAGCAACAGCACATAACTACAGGTATTACATTGGACAAGGAAGTGTTCATACGATCCTCACGACTGATAAATTTTACTCAGAATCCTCTGCCGGAGGTGTAATTTTTTACCAATGGGTGAAGTCGATGGTGGACAATCCCTTTGGAGTGTTCGGTGGCCCGCTCCAAGGTATATGGCAAAATCTGGAGAATGATAACCCGTAACTCATAAATATTCATTGATATGATATGAGAGGCAGGATCTGTTGTGATCCTGCCTTTTTTAATTATTTTCTGATTCATGTTTTCCAAAATTAAAACCATAGATTACTGCGATTTCATCTCGGTTTTGAGAAGTCTGAAAACCGATGATCTCGAAATACGATCTCTAAAAAAATCAGGCTATCTCAAGGTGTGACTCGGCATTTAAAGAATATTTTATCGTATCTACAAATTTCTCTGCAGTAAGGTTTGGGTTATTTTATTCAGCAGGGATCATAAATTCAAGTACAGTCAATACCTCTAATCCTTGAGAATAGGGGGCAAGATAATTGATTATCCAGGGGGGACAACAACCTTCCAATTCCTTCCTATTAAAGGCAGTGCCTTTGCTGACGATAGGAATATAATAATATTGAGGGAAAGAGTTATGAAAAGCACACTGCTGGTTTTTATTATCTTTTTGCTTCCTTTCTCCACCTGGGCAATGACCCCGCTTACCGATTCCGAGCTTTCAGATGTCAATGGTCAGGCAGGTGTGAGCATCATGCCGAATATTGCCATGAACATCCACTTTGACATCCTGGCCTGGGGAGATTCAGACGGCCTTGGATCAAACAACATCTGGGGTGGTCCAACGAGTGGCGGATATGTCGGACTAACGAATTTCAACATCACCAATCTCCAGATCAAGCTCCGTGATGATGACAATTATAACGGATACAATGCTCTTATGATGAAGCCGATGACTATCGACATAGCAACTGGCTACATACCATATGGAGCAGATACCACATTTGTCCGCATCGGGCCGGGTGCTCTTAAGATCAGCATGGACCAGATGCAATTTAATGTTGCACTAGGTCCACATGTCGATACAACTACCGGGAGCACTCCAGTCCTGAAACAAGTGCTAGGAGTTGCTACTCTTGGTCCAACTGATGTGTACGTTAATCCACAAAGTTATGTTGATGTCTACTCGCATGCAAGTCACGGGGTTACTTTTAATGTGAATATGATACTTGACAGCATAAATATAGCTTATGTGTCATGGGGTGGACATTAAGTATAAAAAGGATACCTTTAATTATCCGATAGCAGAGATTACTGCGATAAATCGGCACTCTGTAGAGATCTAAGAACCATGGTGGTTATCCATTTAACTATCATGACGATAAGGATAGTACATCGAGAACGCACATCTACGAGACTTAGCCATATGGGGCCAGGCAGTTTTTTGCTGCCTGGCTTTCTTTTATAGTCATATTAATCTGAACATATCAGAATAAGATCTATACTCAAAACCACTTCATTACAGAGTAAATCTCCTGGCACGTTATCTATGGTTTTGAAAAACCCAACTCAGTTCATTGCCTCTGGCACATGATCTCCATACAGCATAGTGCCTATATCGGAGATGCCAATTTACAGGAGAGGAGATCTGACAATTGAGCACCACATTCCACGTTACACAAGGTGTTGTAAATTGTCTTGACCAGGCTTATAATATTTTAAAAATATTATGAAAATATCTACAAGAAACACTTCACTGAACCTGATCACACACTTGGGTTTGCGTACCATGGCCTTTGCATTCAACCATTCCCGGTCGCTAAGGCGCCACATGAAGTGCTCGGACGGCTGGATCAACTTTTCCGTGGGCATCTGCACGGAGACCGGAAGCGTTGCCCAGACCATCAGCTTCAATGAGGGCCGGGTTAGGGTTGCCCGGGGGGTGAACGGGGGCTCGGATGTCGTTCTGAGGGCCCTGGACGACGCTGCCCTGAAGGAGCTCGCCTTGGCCCCGCCCAGCGAGGTCCTCAACATGATGCTCCGGAACAGGCTCATGATCGAGGGCAACATAGCCTGCCTCCAACTCTTCACCTACTACCTGTCCCTCCTGTCCGGCAGTATGCACGAGAAGATGCTCGACAGGGTCCGGAAGGATGAGATCGACACACGCAGGCGGGAATCATGCACCATTAAGCCAGGTCTGGCTGTGAGCCTGGGCGCCAGGCGGAATGAGCACCTGAAGTCCGGCCCCAAGGAAGACAGGAACGTCATCCATCTCGAAGACCCGTATCTCCCGGACCTCGACCTTCAGGATTTTCCCCGGCTGAAGAAGCTGCTGGAGAGGCACCGGCGCAGCAGGCCCGAGCTGTGCGCGGAGCGGCCGAGGCTGCTGACCGAGTGGTATCGCAGGAACGGGTTTGAGGAGGTGAGCCCGGGAAGGCCGTGGCAGCCTATGCTGAGGCAGGGGCTGGCCTTCGAATATCTGATGAGGCAGAAAAAGCCTGTCATAGCCGACTCCCAGCTTCTGGCCGGCTCGACCACCACAAACCCTGTCTGCGGGGTGGTGGTCTACCCCGACGCCCAGGCCACCGCGATCTGGGGTGAGCTGAGCTCTGTACACAAGCGGCTCCTGAACCCGTACGACATAAGTGACGAGACACGGGAGACCCTGAACGATGTCTTCCCCTTCTGGATCAGGCGCTCCTTTCACGAAAGCATCAACAGGGATTACGGAAGGCCGCTCTCTCTCAGGCTCAGCGAGCGGTTTGTGGCCATCGTGTGCTCCAAGTCGATCTGCGTGTCCCACACAGTGCCGGGTCTGAAGACCATCCTGGAGAAGGGCACGAGCGGCATCATCAATGATATACAGGCAAGGATCGATGGGGATTCCTTAGACGAAGAGGGACGGGCTACCCTGGAAGGCATGATTCACAGCCTGAAAGGGCTGGAGGCGTACAGTGACCACCTGGCAGCAGAGGCACGGCTTCAGGCCGAGAAAGAGACCGACCCAGTCAGAGTGAGCGAGCTGTTCCGCATGGCTGAAGTCTGCAGCCGCGTCCCCCGCCTTCCCGCAGAGACCCTTGACGAGGCAGTCCAGGCCGTCTGGACCACCTGGATCGGCATGCACATGGAGAACACCAATGCCGGGCTATCTCCCGGCAGGCTCGACCAGTGGCTGCAGCCCTTCTACCTGGCCGACATGGAAAAGATCGGAGACAACCGGGGCCGCAGGGACTACATCCGCCGCGCCGTCGAGCTGATCGGCTGCCTCTACCTGAGGATATCCGACCACATGCCGCTCTCGCCGGACATCGGAAACATCCTCTTTGGCACCTCCCCGTCCAACCAGGTCATCACCCTGGGCGGTATCACGCCCGAGGGCGGAGACGGCGTGATCGACATGACCTACATCTTCCTCAAGGTCACCGAGATGCTCGGCTTGCCGGATCCAAACATCAATGCCCGCATCAACTTGGAAAAGAACAGCGAGACCTATATCCGCAGGCTCTGCGAGGTGAACTACACCACGTCGGCCACCCCTTCCATGCACAACGACGCGGCGGTCTTCGCAGCCCTGAAGCCGCACGGCTACCCGAAAGAGCACATCCGCGATTGGAGCGCTACCGGCTGCGTGGAGCCCACCATCTCAGGCCGCCACAATGGACACACCGGCGCTATCCTCATCAACCTGGTCGCTGCCATGGAGATGGCTCTCCACAACGGATATCACCCCCTCATGCAGTGGGACCTGGGGCCGAAGACAGGCAATGTCGAGGACTTCAAAGACTTCGAGGAATTCTTCGAGGCCTATGCAGCCCAGTTGCGCTTTCTCATCGAGCAGGCAGTGAGCCTGAACAACCTGCTTGGCGAGGTGCATACCAGGATGAGGCCCACACCCTTCATCAGCTCCACCATCGAGGGCTGCATCGAGAAAGGCCGCGACATTACCAGGGGTGGGGCACGCTATAACACAACCGGCGCTGCCAACATCGGACTGGTCGACATCGTAGACAGCCTCATGGCCGTCAAGAAACTGGTCTTCGACGAGCATAAAATAAGCTTCAGGGA
>JBEKLI010000172.1:0-5244 GCA_050010275.1 Desulfomonilia bacterium
TCGAATCAGAGGTTGAAAAGAGGATGGATCAACTCAAGGAATCCGAACTCAGATACCGTGAACTTTATGAGAACATCATTGACATTGTACTTTTAGTAGACAGAGATTCCAAGATTCTCATGGCCAATCCCAAATATTATGAGATCGTGGGCGCCCTTGAAGAAAAGACCGGCACCAGATTCTTGAACCTTGTTCATCCTTCGGACGTGACCCTTGTGGAGCAGATGATCATCAGGCTGCCTGTGGAGCAGATGGTCAAGGATATCCAGTTCAAGATCGTCAACAAGAGGGGCAAGGTCTATGAGGTGGAGTGCAATGCCAAGTGCATCATGAAGGATTACCAGATCGTTGGCTTCCAACTCGTGATCCGTGATATTACGGTCCGTAAGAAGCTCGAACATGACCTGTTTGAATCCTACAAAAAGGTCCAAAGTGCCCGTAATGCCACAATCCTTGGGCTTGCAAAACTCGCCGAGTATCGAGATGCAGACACCGGAGCGCATCTTGAGAGGATCCGTGAGTACAGTAAAATATTGGCCGAAGATCTTGCTAAAAGGCCTGAGTATGCCGGGTATATCACCCCTGAATACATTGACGACATCTATAATTCATCCATTCTCCACGATATCGGGAAGGTCGGGGTCCCTGATGCTGTTCTCCTGAAGCCCGGTAAGCTCACCCCCGATGAGTTCGATATCATCAAACGCCACTCTGCCCTGGGAGGTGATGCCCTCAGAGAGGTGGAAACCAAGATCGAAGGACAGTCCTTCCTTACCCTGGGAAAGGAAATCGCCTATTACCACCATGAGAAGTGGGACGGAACAGGATATCCTCGAGGTCTCAAGGGAGATCAGATCCCTCTGTCTGCCCGGATTGTGGCTTTGGCGGATGTGTATGACGCCTTGACCTCCAAGAGGGTCTATAAAGAAGCGTTTTCACATCAGGTTGCCAAAGAGATTATCGTGGAAAGCAGTGGCACCCACTTCGCCCCTGATATCGTGGATGCATTTCTCAAGAATGAGGATGAATTCCGCAGGATCAGGGAAGAGCTCTTCCGTGACCAGGAAAACATGACGACACTCCATTCGGTTGCCCGAGCATCACATTAAGATATTATTCTCCAGATACGGCTAAAAGCCGCTCCTGCATGTAACTTTTCTCCTTATCCGGTATACAGTTTGTGTCACTGCATCCTCTGCTTATTTCTCGGCAGGTGCCGTCTCGGTCGAGGTGGTATTACTTCCACGGTAGTAAACCAATCTCTGTGTGATGCCGGCGGCCTTTACGGGTTCCATGTATGACAGTATGCTGCCCGCAATGTCTCCTTTCATCCCGATAAATACCTGGACAGCCACATCCGTATCGATGTTATTCATCAGGTTCGCTGCAGCATTCGGCTTCATGGAGGAATAGATCTTGACGAGTTGCTTGATTCGATCGCTACTCTCCACTTTATAAGAGGCAAGGTCATTTTTAATGGAGGATTCAATCGTCTCCAGCTTCTTGATCTTATCCTGGACCTGCGTCTCAAGCTCCTTGAGCTCCATTTCACGGGCCTTGAGCCTCTCTTCCTTCTGCCTGAGGATCTCAAGCTGATCAGTAGGCGAAAGGCTTATGGGAGAAGGGGCCGGTTGCTGCTGCTCGGTTTTGACGGTCGTCTGGTTATTCGCTGTAGGGTTCCCTGCCTGTACCGGCGTGGGTTTTACAGCCAGGTAGATGCCTATAAAGACGAGATTGATGAACACCAATCCCAGCAGTATCTTTGCCTTCATCTCTCACCTCCAGCCTTAAGGATCGCGATTTCATCGAGGAAGACCATATCTTTCTTCCTCTCGGACTCATCGAACCTGGCCTGATGGATCTCCTTGAGTCTTGTGATGACCTTAGAGGCCCGTTTGGCCTTTAATAGCTCTTTTCTCTTCTCTTCCACCTGATGCCCTGCGATCTTAATATTCTCATTAATACGCTCTATGCCTTGTTCCAGATGGGAAATGTAGTCATAGTAGATCTTGACTTCCGTGGCGCTTAAGCCCTGTTTCATCCTGGTCATGAGCTCTACCCTGAGGATGTCTCTTCTGGCTAAGACCTGCTCCCTCATGGCCTTAAGTGAACTTAAGTACCTCTGGGCCTGGGAGAAAGTCTGTAGGGCTATGTTCTCCTGTATCTTCCTCACATTCAGCAATGTTGCGAACTTAAACTTGAAGGCCATTTATGTATTCCCTTTATGCCTTGAGTCCACGATGGCACTCATCTGGGCTACAGCCTGTTCGATGGTGGCCTTTTCATTGATGTCCTGCTTCAGAAAATTATTGATGGTGTCGATGTGGTGGATCGCATTGTCGATCTCAGGATTGTTCCCCGCAACATAGGCCCCGATATTGATGAGGTCTTTGGCCTCTTCATACACTGCAGCAATGGACTGGATGGTTCTGGCCGCCTTCAGGTGTTTTTCAGCTACGATATCGCTCATGACCCTGCTCACGCTGCGGAGGATGTCGACGGCGGGGTAGTGGCCTCTGGTTGCAAGGTCGCGGGAGAGTACGATGTGTCCGTCCACAATGGAGCGGACGGCATCGGCTATGGGCTCCGTGAGGTCATCACCCTCGACGAGCACCGTGTATAACCCGGTTATACTCCCTTTGGACGAGGTGTTCCCGACCCGCTCCAAGAGCTTGGGCATCTTGGCAAAGCAGGAAGGGGTATATCCCTTGGTAGTGGGCGGCTCGCCGACGGCCAGGCCGATCTCCCTCATGGACATGGCGAAGCGTGTAATGGAGTCCATCATAAGGAGAACGTCCAGGCCCTGGTCCCTGAAGAATTCGGCAATGGTGGTGGCGAGATATGCCCCCCTGATGCGGATGAGCGAAGGCTGATCCGAGATGGCGGTTACCACTATGGACCGCTTGAGCCCTTCTTCGCCCAAATCCCTTTCTAAAAATTCCTTGACTTCTCTTCCCCTTTCACCGATGAGTGCGATCACGTTCACATCCGCCTTGGTATGGCGGGCAATCATGCCCAAGAGAACGCTCTTACCTACGCCGGAGCCTGCCATAATGGCCATTCGCTGTCCCTTTCCTATCGTCAGGATGCCGTTGATAGCCTTGATTCCAAGGTCGAGCGACTCCTTGATTCTCCTCTTCCTCAGGGGATTATAAGGGTTTCCATACAGAGGCATCTCATGATCGAGAACGAGTGGGCCCTTGCTATCCAACGGCTCGCCCATGCCGTCGATGACCCTGCCGAGCAAGTCATTGCCGACCTTTACGATGGGTTGCGATTTCCTGGCAATAATTACACTGCCCGGGCCGATCCCGCTCAGGTCGCCCAGCGGCATTAAAAGCACACGTTTGTCACGGAAGCCCACCACCTCTGCCATGATGGAGTTTTTCCTGGCCTTGGAGTAGATCTCGCACATCCCCCCCATGGCGCTGCCCGGGCCGTGACCCTCCACTACAAGACCAACGATGTTGGTCACCTTGCCTCTGACCTGGATGGGATCCGTCTCACGTAAGGCAAGGATATGTCTCTTAAGCCCTGTCATTTTTCCAGCAGGACCTCTCTCATATGATCAATCTGCGAGCGGATACTCGCGTCGATCTCGCCGAATTCCGTGTCGATAATGATTCCACCGCGATCAATGGCTCCGTCCTCGACAAAGTGGACATTTCTCTTGCCTGTGAGATGCGTTGAGAGTATCCGCTCGATGTCACGGATGTATTCAAAGTCGGAAGGGTGGATTCTCAGACGGATCTCTTCGGTCTCGGTGAGATGAGTGCAGGCTTGTCTGATAGTATCCAGGATGATGTCCGGAGAGAGGTGGATTTCCCGATGGATAACCTTCTCTGCCATCAGTACAAGTATCTCAAGAAGCTGATCCTGGTGCTTCTCGATGATGACCTGCCTCATCTTTTTGAGCTCTTCAATGGCATTTGAAACCGTCTGGATGAGGGGTTCAATCTTCTTGGCCGCCATCTTCTGTCCCTGGGCTTGGCCCTGTTCAAGACCCTTACGATAGGCCTCCATCTCAATGGCCTCTTTTTCTGCACCGGCCTTCTTCAGGATAGCGTCTGCCTGCATCTGCACATCCTTGAGTCCGCCCTTGTCCCGCATTTCCTTGATACAATAGGGGGTAACCGTACAATCTTTTTTGTCGTTGTCGCGGATGATTCTAGACGAGGACATCCTCTCCGCCCTTTCCGCTGATCACGATCTTGCCGGCAGCTTCCAGCTTCCTTGCTACGCGTACGATGTTCTGCTGGGCGTTCTCCACATCCGAGAGCTTCACGGGGCCCATGGTCTCCATGTCTTCGAGGAGCATCTCGGAGGCGCGTGAAGACATATTCTTGAGGATATGGGCCTTGAGCGTCTCGCTGGATGTCTTGAGAGCCAGGGACAGATCTTCGTTCGTGATCTCCTTGAGGATGGTCTGGATGCCGCGGTTGTCTATGTTGATGAGGTCTTCGAAGACAAACATCTTCTGACGGATGTTTTCGGCCATATCGGCATCTATCTCTTCCAATGAAGCGAAGATGTTGTTCTCGGTGTTATGGTCAAGCTGGTTCATGATTTCGGCCACGGTCTCGATGCCGCCGAGCTTCTTGCTTTCTACGCTCCCCATGGCCTCGATCTCTTTCTTGAGCACGTCATCCACATCCTCGATGACGCCTGCAGGCACCATGCCGAGGTTGGCGATGCGAAAGACGATCTCCGGCTGGAGCTTCTCGGGCATCTCCTTTATGATCTGGGCGACCTTCATATAATCCAGGTGGGCCAGCACCAGCGCTATGGTCTGTGGATGCTCTCCCTTAAGGTAGTCAACGAGAATCGATGCGTCGATGGCCCTCAGTGATGAGAACGCAGCGGTGTCCATGGCCTGGGATATGGAATCCATGATAGGCTTTGCCTTATCAGCGCCCAGTGACGAGACGAGGGCATCACGCAGGTAATCGATGCCTTTGCCGGTGACGCCGCTCACCTCGGAGCTCAACTGCAAGAACTCGTCCATGATATTCTGGACCGTGTCGACCGGTATGGTCACATCTTCGAGGGCTGCCATGCGCTTGCCGAGCAGTTTCATTTCGTGGTCGGTCAATCCCTTGAATATGGCCCGGGTGAATTCGTCACCCATTGCCATGAGAAAGATAGCGGCCTTCTGGGGACCGTCAACCTTCTTTAGCTTGCCCATTATACATTCTCCTGAAGCCAGGACTTCACTACCGCTGAGGCGGTGTTCATGTCATTTCG
>JBEKLI010000173.1:0-5840 GCA_050010275.1 Desulfomonilia bacterium
ACCGGTCAATTATGGAGAGAAGGGTCTTTCCAGCCATAGACATATCGAAATCCGGCACACGCAAAGAGGAGCTCCTGCTGCCCAAGGAGCAGCTGGATCGGATCTGGATCCTGCGGAAGCTCCTGAGCCCGCTCAACCCCATCGACAGCATAGAATTTTTGCTGGACAAATTATCTAAGACGCGTAATAATGCCGAATTTCTGGATTCCATGAATAAATAGGAGTAGATACGATGAAGAAAGGCATACACCCGAATTACTTCGAGACAACGGTCACCTGCGGGTGCGGGAATACCTTCACCACACGCTCCACCAAGAAGGATATCCGCGTTGAAATCTGCAGCGCCTGCCACCCCTTCTATACCGGGCAGCAAAGGCTCACCTCTACAGCCGGCAAGGCCGAGCTGTTCAAGAGGAAGTACGGCGAGTACCTGAAAAAGGATAAGCAAGGTAAAAGCAAGTAACCTTTAAAAAAACGACATGCTCGACAAACTGAAGGAGATTGAGGAACGCTACCAGAAGCTCTCTGATCTCCTCGCCGATGAGAAGATCCTTGCGGATCACACCCAGTATACCGCTATTGCCAAGGAACAGGCCTCCCTCGAGGAGATCATGGCCCCTTACCGGCGCCTCAAGCATATCTTGGCTGATATCACCGAACACGAGACCATGCTCGATGACCCTGACCCTGATATCAGGAACCTCGTGAAGGATGAGCTCGATGCCTTGCAGGTCGAAAAGGAGCGCCTCGAACAGCAGATTAAGGGTATCAATGAGACCGGCATCGGAGGCATCAAGGAGGTCATTGCAGGCATTAAGGGCAAGGGTGCATACTCACGGCTCAAGTATGAGAGCGGAGTTCACCGGGTTCAGCGGGTCCCGGCCACTGAGGCGAGCGGGAGGATACACACCTCGGCGGTCACGGTTGCCGTGCTGCCGGAGGCCGAGGAGGTGGATGTGGATATTGATCCGAACGACTTGAGGATCGATACATTTCGGGCTTCCGGTGCAGGCGGTCAGCATGTGAATAAGACCGAGTCCGCGATTCGCATCACCCATATCCCCACCGGGATCGTGGTTTCCTGTCAGGACGAGAAATCCCAGCACAAGAACAAGGCAAAGGCTTTAAGGGTGATACGTACCCGTATCCTGCAGAAGAGGCAGGAAGACCAGGATCGCCAGATCGCATCCCAAAGACGTTCTCAGGTGGGTACCGGTGACAGGAGCGAGCGTATCCGTACATATAACTTTCCCCAAGGCCGTGTCACGGACCACCGGATCAACCTCACCGTGCATAGGCTGCCCCAGATCCTCGAGGGGGATATCGACGAGCTCATCGACGGGCTCACTACCCATTACCAGGCCGAGGCGCTCAAGAAGACCGGGAGCTGAGGCGTGGACGCCGCCATCTCCGAAGCGCTCGCCCGTGCCAGGGCTCTTCTCGTAGCGAAGAACATAGACTCTGCCGTTATCGATGCCGACCTTCTCCTTTCACATGTTCTCCACCTCAAAAGAATCGACCTCATTATCCAGAGGGATCGCATCTTAAGCCCGGAAGAACTTGATTCCTTCAACACCCTGATCGGGCGCAGGCTCAAGCGCGAGCCTGTTGCTTATATCATAGGAGAAAAGGAGTTCTTCGGCAGGCAGTTCAAGGTGAACCCCCACGTGCTTATCCCCAGACCCGAGACCGAGCTCCTGGTCGAGCAGGCAATCGCACTGGCTCCCAAAGGATCAACGATCTTCGAGATCGGGGTAGGTTCCGGTGCGCTCATTATATCGATCCTTTGTGAGAGGGCCGACCTGAAAGGCTTCGGCAATGACATCAGTATGCCTGCCATCACAACTTCGCAAGCCAATGCAGGGATGCATGGTGTCTCGGACAGACTCCGCCTCTTTGCAGGGAATACCATGGCAGGGTTACGGGTATTATGGCCTTTGATCATTGCTAATCCGCCGTATATCCCCTTGGCCGATGAGACCAACCTTGATGATGATGTCAGACGCTATGAGCCCAGGGCTGCCCTTTTCGGTGGAAAAGACGGGCTTGATATTGTAAAAGAGATCATCAATGGGCTAAAAGGACATCTCGCCCCGGGAGGCACTCTCCTCATGGAGGCGGGCATCAGCCAGAAAGACGCCATCGACACCATGGTGAGCAGCATTGATGTCTTGCAGGTAAAAACCTGGGTGAGCGACCTTGCAGGGATAGAAAGGGTCGTAATCATAGAGAGGGTTCATGGATAAGTTCATCATATATGGCGGTAACGCACTACGCGGAACAGTTACTATTTCAGGGTCCAAGAATGCAGCACTGCCTATTCTCTGCTCATCTATCCTTGCAGACGGTTTG
This sequence comes from Desulfomonilia bacterium, assembly GCA_050010275.1. Classification (GTDB taxonomy): domain Bacteria; phylum Desulfobacterota; class Desulfomonilia; order UBA1062; family UBA1062; genus MWEI01. The sequence goes on from JBEKLI010000173.1 coordinate 2,353, forward strand.
TGCACCTTCAACAATGTGCCGCGGCTCAAGGACATTAAAACCATCTGTGAAGTGCTTACTCAACTGGGCATCAAGGCTGACAGACCTGCGCAGAATACGGTCGTTCTTGACCCGACTGACATCAATTCATATGAGGCCCCGTATGACCTGGTCAAGAGCATGAGGGCGTCCATTCTGGTGCTGGGTCCTTTGCTTGCCAAATATGGAAAGGCCAAGGTGTCGCTGCCCGGAGGGTGCGCCATTGGTGTGAGGCCCATAGACTTGCACCTGAAGGCCTTTGCCAAGATGGGGGCTGAAATCGAGCTTTCCCACGGGTACGTGATAGCCACTACCAAGAAATTGAAGGGCACCAGGATCGTGTTCGACAGCACCACGGTAGGCGGCACCGAGAACGTCATGATGGCGGCATGTCTGGCCGAGGGAACCACCATTATCGAGGGTGCGGCCAGGGAGCCCGAGGTTGTGGACCTTGCAGAGGCCTTGAATGTAATGGGCGCCTGCATCGAGGGCGTCGGCGAGAGCACCGTGGTTATTGAGGGTGTGAAATCGCTTTCCGGGCTGAACTATGATATTATACCCGACCGGATTGAGTTGGCGACGTTTCTGGTTGCAGCAGCCATCACCAAGGGGAAACTCACCATCAAGGGCGGCAGGGCCGGTCATGTATTAGCCGTCATTGATAAGCTCATGGAGATGGGCATTCAGATTGAAGAAAGATCCGGCGGCAATATCCAGGTGAATGGCGATTGTGATCTGAGGCCTGTTGATGTGGAGACCGTTCCCTACCCAGGGTTCCCCACTGATATGCAGGCCCAGATAATGTCTTTGGCCTGTATTGCTGATGGGGCCTCCAGTATCACGGAGAACATCTTCGAGAATCGTTTCATGCATGTGCCCGAACTCATGCGTATGGGTGCCAAGCTTGAGGAGAAGGGCACAACTGTGATCGTACGCGGTATCGATCGATTCCAAGGAGCTTCCGTCATGGCAACCGACCTGAGGGCCTCAGCCAGTCTGGTGCTTGCTGCCTTGAACGCCAGCGGATACACCGAGATCAGGAGGATCTACCATCTGGACCGGGGGTATGAAGGCCTGGATCAGAAGCTCATCAAGCTTGGTGCGGAAGTATCCCGGGAGAAGGGCGGTCTGTGATGATCATTATCCGGACATCAGAAAAGGGCTGGAAAGAAAACTTAAGATCCCTGCTTGACCGTATGAGGGATGTACCTGATGAGGTGGACAATACGGTCAGACAGATCATCGATCAGGTCAGGACCAAGGGTGATGCTGCCCTGTTCGAATACTCGAGAACCTTTGACGGGTTCGATCCTGAAAGGGACGGGCTTTGCTTCGGCCCTGACGAGATTGCTCAAGCCCATAAACAGAGCCCATCCGAGATGATAGAGGCGATTACCTGCGCTGCCAAGCGTATCGAGTCGTTCCATACCCACCAGAAGGAACAATCCTGGTTCTTTGCCGATGAGTCGGGCACCATCCTCGGGCAGAAGGTCACTGCAATCGGCAGTGTGGGCATCTACATCCCGGGCGGCATGAACGCATTCCCTTCCACGGTACTCATGAATGTCATCCCTGCAAAGATCGCCGGTGTGGAAAATATCGTAGTGGTCTCCCCCACCCCTTCAGGCAGGGTGAGCCAGGCCCTGCTGGCTGCAGCCCACATTGCGGGCGTAGAGAGGATCTTTCGTATCGGGGGAGCCCAGGCCATAGCCGCACTGGCTTACGGCACAAAGAGCATCCCGAAGGTGGACAAGGTTGTGGGCCCGGGTAACATCTATGTGGCGCATGCCAAAAGGCTGCTCCAGGGAACCATAGGGATTGACGCCTTTGCAGGCCCTTCCGAGATACTCGTGATTGCCGATTCCGGGGCGGATCCTCATGTTGTGGCGTGCGATCTGCTCTCCCAGGCGGAGCACGATGCAAAGGCATCAGCCATACTGATAACGCCTTCGGAGGTGCTTGCCGGTAAGGTGCTCAAGGCACTCAAGAAGGCCATCACTACCCTGCCGCGGAAAGACACCATCGCTCAGGCCCTTGACAACCATGGCGCGTGCATCCTCACCAGGGATCTTGATGAGGCCGTAAGCATAGCCAATGAGGTCGCGCCCGAGCATCTGGAGCTCATGCTGGAAAACGCCTATGAATATCTTGGCAGGATAAAGAATGCAGGGGCTGTCTTCCTCGGATATATGACCCCCGAGGCCATAGGTGATTATATGGCCGGTCCCAATCACACCCTGCCCACGGGGTCCACGGCGCGGTTCTATTCACCGCTTGGGGTCTATGATTTCACCAAGCGCACGAGTGTCATCGGGATCTCGAAGCAGGCAATTGACACGCTGGGTCCCATGGCGGTGCGCATTGCCCGCGCTGAAGACCTGGAGGCACATGCACGATCAGTCGAATGCCGTCTGGACAAACAAGATACTTGATAAGGTCCTGCCTCACCTGCCGCAGCAGACATATCTTGTGGGCGGGTGCGTGCGAGACCTGATCCTTGGAACCGACCCTTCCGACTTTGACCTCGTCACATTCGGCTCTCCCATGGACCTGGCCCTCGAGATCGGTGCGGTAGTAGGTGGCAGGGCCTTTTTCATCGACTCTGAACGCCAGGTGGCCAGAGTTGCGCTTAACCATGGGAAGCTGACCATCGATGTATCTCCTCCCAGGGGAGCAGACATTGAATCAGATTTAGCACAGAGGGATATCACCATAAATGCAATGGCCATAAACCCCGCAGACGGTACGCTTGTCGACCTGCATGGCGGCAGGCAGGATCTGAAAGAAGGACGAATCAGGCTCATAGCAGAGAAGAACCTGACAGACGACCCTATACGGGGGTTACGATGCCTGAGATTCTCCGTACAGTTCGGCTTCTCTATCGATTCAGGCACCATGGGACTCATTCGGAAGAATGCCCTTGCCCTTGAAAGGGTGTCCCCCGAACGGATCAAACAAGAATTTTTCAAGGCATTGGGTTGCCCCGGAGGCTCCATGTTTTTCAGTCTCCTGGCTGATGCACGCTACGTCCCGGTTCTCTTCGGAGTGTCCATCGATAAAGGTCGGCTTCGTGCCGCCCTGGAATTCGCTTCAGAGATGGAGAGATTATTCCATGATGGAGAAACATGCCTCCCCGGTACAAAGGACCATTTTGAGCATGAACTGGAACATGGTTTGACACGGGGAGCAGCTTTGCGCCTTGCAGCGTTTTTTGCAGGGATGCCCGGTTCATTGCTGCTTGGAGATGGGTGTGAGCGTGTCTACTCATGGTGCAAGAGGCTCGCCTTTTCCTCAAAGGCATGCCACGTCATTTCCAAGGCCGTCTCAGGCTGCAGGATCGTGCTCAGCCAGGCCGAAAAACCTGTTCTTACAGGCAGTGAAGTGCACCGGCTTTTCTCTTCCCATGAGGAATGTATCCCTGAGATGCTCTTGCTTGCCATTGTTGCACACAGGCGGGAATCAAGAGAACG
>JBEKLI010000174.1:0-5202 GCA_050010275.1 Desulfomonilia bacterium
TGCAATCAAATGGGTGTCGGAACACCTGGAGAATAACCCCAACCAGTCAGTGCAGAAGCTTCTGAATAAGGCTATCTTTGAATATAACCTTTCGCCGGTCGATGCGGAGTTCCTGATGCGCTTTTTCCATGACAGAGCAGCATGAGGAGGGCTTGTTCACCCCTTTTGTTCTTTTCTGCAGAACTCAGCTTTGGAGGTAAGACCTGATCTCATCGAACCCAGGAGCGCAGAGGGAGGTCATGCAAAAATGTGGAGATCATCCGGCAATCGTGTCATCGCGCTGAAATAGAGGGGCGTCTTTTAATACCCGTTCCAGGCCTGTCATCGGAATTCGAATAAGGGATGCATTCATCTCTTCATGAGGTACTTGATCTGAACAAAGATCTCTGTGATAAGCAGTGTTGCAGATTGTGTCATCTCACTATTCGTCAAGAAGGTTGGCGGTGATATGTCGGGATTCCATGCAAAGATCGGGAAGTCTTTCGGAGAGGCAGCCATCATCCTTGTTCTGAGCCTTGTCCTGGCCGTTTCAATCAATGCGCTCAGGCCGGGTGGGCTTACCTTCCTGTCGGGGAAGGCGAGTCCGAAAGATACCGCAACACCGACAGATGCCCTCAAGATCTATTCGGCAGATGAATGCCTGCAACTCCTCAAGGCAGGCAGGGCCCTCTTCCTCGATGCGAGGGAAGAGGGCGCCTATGTCTCGGGCCATCTGCCGGGCGCCTTCCATGTGCCCCTGGAAAAGGTGGAGACGAAACTGGCATTGCTCAAGGAAATGGAGGGTAGCGGTAAGATCTTCATTACCTACTGTGACGGGCAAGGGTGCGGCAAGGCACGAGGTCTCGCAGAAGCCCTCCGGAAGAAGGGAATCAAGTCCTTGGGCGAGTTTGCTGACGGCTGGCAGGGATGGATGGAAAAGGGTTATCCCATCGATGAAGGGGTAGGTGATGGAGCTCTCGGCGGGTCGGGCAAGAATTAGCGCTTATCTGTCTTACGCATTCCGAGTCGTTCTCGGCGCCATGTTCCTCTACACCGGGGTGGTTCATTTCCTTGACCCGAAGGGATTCGCCGAGGCCGTTGCCAACTACCGGATACTGCCTGTAGCCCTGGTAAATCCTTTCAGCGTGGTGCTCCCCTTCCTTGAAATGATCACCGGCATTGCACTTCTTCTCGGAATATTCATCCCCGGCAGCCTGCTGATCATTTCGGGACTCCTGTTCATGTTTGCCCTTGCCCTTGGCATAGCCCTCTTTCATGGGCTTGATATCTCCTGCGGATGCTTTACTACAACAAAAGAGGCACAGAGAATCTCCTGGATCTATCTTGTCCGGGACCTTAGCCTCCTTGCCATTACGGTTTTTATCTTTTATTTCGATATGGGTTTAGCTTCGATTACAAAGCTATGGAATACCAAACGCTAGAGGTACGATTATTCTTAGATTGCGGATATCGGATTGAAGCGTGATAGTCACTAGTCACTCATCAAGACATTCTGTCCAATGATCACTGTCTAAAAGCTATACACCCGATCTCCACGAGCACATCTCTTGGCAGTCGGGAGGCCTCCACCGTTACGCGGGCCGGTTTTATCTCATTGGGGAAGAATACGGCATATACCTCGTTCATGGCGGCAAAGTCATTGAGATCCTTGACGAAGACCTCCGTCTTCACGACGCTGTTAAGAGATAGCCCGGCCTCATTTAGGATCGCCTCGATGTTCTTGAGCGCCTGGGTAGTCTGCTCTCTGATTCCTCCTGGCACTATGGAGCCCGATGACGGGTTTAGCGGGATCTGCCCGGAGACGAAAACAAAGCTCCCTGCAACAACTGCCTGGGAATAAGGCCCTATTGCCATAGGGGCCGCTCGGGTTGCAATGGCAGTGATCCTGGGTTCAGACATATGACATGAGCCTCCTTTCATCTGCGATCTCGACCTGATCAAGGCTGTATCATACCTTAAGACCGTGATCCATGTATTTTCTTGTACCTTCATGAGCGGCACATGGGTTTTTTACTGAGGATAAGGCGTATTTTTATGGCTTCCTCGGCCCTGGAACTTCTGCTAAGCTAATAACGTACGTCTTTTTTTAGGGGAGACCGGTTGTTTGAAAAAGGAGCAGCCCGGATGAGATCCGCTTTTATATACACATCTGCGTTCGATACCTACAGCCTTGGGTCAGATCATCCCTTTAAGCCCTACAAGGCCACTATGGTCTATGAGCTATGCTATCGCTATGGCCTCTTCGACCGTCCATGGATCAAGGTATATCAGCCCCACCCTGCAACCGAAGACGTCATGGCCGAGTACCACTCCCAAGAATATATTGATGCACTCAAGGGATGTAATGGCGGCAATTTTGACTTCACCATGCTCCATTACGGGCTGGGCACCGGTGACAACCCCGTGTTCAAGGGTGTCTTCGATTTCTCCCTGCTCGTGCTGGGGGCATCGGTCGTCTCTGCAGAACTCATCGCATCAGGCGAGGTGGATACGACCTTCAGTCCGGTGGGGGGGCTCCACCACGGAGGATACGGCCATGCCGAGGGGTTCTGCTATGTGAACGATATCGTGATAGCCATTAATCGCCTCTTAAAAAGGGGTTTCAAGAGAATACTCTACATAGACATTGACGCACATCACGGCAATGGGGTCCAGGATGCCTTTTATGACTCTGAGAAAGTCCTGTTTATCTCACTGCATCAGAACGGCGAGTCACTATATCCGGGCACCGGTTTTGAGAACGAGATCGGTGAGGGAAAGGGGCGTGGATACACGGTGAACCTGCCGCTGCCGGAATACACCGATGATGAGGCATATGTGAGGGCATTCAAGGCGATATACCCGGATCTTGTTAAGGCTTATGTGCCCGAGTGCGTGGTGGCCCAGATAGGGCTTGATACCCTTAAGAAGGACCCGCTCACCAACTTGAGGCTTACCAATAACGGATATTGCACGGTCATTGAGGAGATCCGCAAGAGCTGCCCCAGGGTGCTTGCATTGGGCGGCGGGGGCTACAGCGTGCCGGATGTAGTAAGGGGTTGGACGCTTGCTTGGGCCATACTGAACGGGATTGAGCCCGTGGATCAGTTTATCGGTAGCGTGGGCAGCGGTGTATACGGTCACGGGCAGGGAATCGATGAGCTCAGGGACCTGCCTCACCGGATATCCGATGCCCTAAAAAAGTCAGTGGACAGCTATGTGGACAATAAGATAGCCTATATCAAGACTACGGTGTTTCCTCTCCTCGGTATCGGCTGCTGATGCGTATGCATGTTTCTCCGAGGAGGGACTTTTGAGAGATTTGTTTATGGGGTGATGCCATGGGTGATGAGAAGAAAGAAGAAAAAAAAAGCTATACCTTCCTGGATAAAAGGGGACTCGACCAGGGGGGAGCAGAGGCCCCTCAAGAAACCACGAAGTTTGATCCTCAGCCTCAAGAGGGGAAGAACCAGAGGGGCTCTGCCCCGGCCATCGACTTTACAACGCTGGTCATGAGCTTTGCCAGCGCCGCCCTGGTCAGTATGGGCAGGGTGCCTGACCCTGCCGTCGGAACGGTCCAGAAGAACCTTGTTATTGCCCAGCAGAATATAGACATTATTCACCTCCTCCACGAGAAGACCAAAGGGAATCTCACTGCCGATGAGGAACGCTTGATGGATCAGGTCCTCTATGAGCTGAGGATGAGCTATGTCGATGCAACGAAGGAAGAGAGATGACAGTCAAGAAAAAATTCGGGTTTTATGGGGCTCTGCTCATGGTGGCAGTATGCTCGATGGTCGTTGGTATGTTTATAGCCTCCTCGCTGAAGATAGATTCGGTGAGCCAGGCCATTCCCTTCTGGAAAGAGGGCTCTGCCCCGGCCCAGATGAAGGTTCCCCTCCCAAGTTTTTCGTCGCTCGCCAAGGAGGTAACACCTACGGTTGTGAACATACGGACCACCAAGAATCTGGCCAACAAAGACATCTATCGCAAGTTTGAGCCGCCGCCGGGATATGATGAATGGTTCGATGATTTTTTCAAGAAATTCTTCAACAACATCCCCGAGCAGGACCTCCAGCAGCGAAGCCTGGGTTCCGGCTTCATCATCTCTGCCGACGGGTATGTGCTGACCAACAACCATGTGGTTACCGGTGCTGATGAGATTTTCGTCTCACTCGCCGATAAGGAAGAGTTCAAGGCCAAGGTTGTAGGGACCGACGACAAGACGGATATCGCTCTCATTAAGATTACTGCCGAGAAGTATAACTTTCCTGTGGCCGTGCTCGGTGATTCGGATGCCCTGGAGATCGGCGAATGGGTTATTGCCATCGGCAATCCCTTCGGATTCGGCCATACACTCACCCAGGGCATCGTATCAGCCAAGTCCCGGGTCATCGGTGCGGGTCCTTATGACAATTTTATCCAGACCGATGCGGCCATCAATCCCGGCAACTCGGGAGGCCCGCTCATGAACATGCAGGGTCAGGTTGTCGGCATTAACACAGCCATTGTGGCCTCCGGCCAGGGTATTGGATTTGCCACGCCCATCAACATGGCAAAGGAGATCCTGTCGGAACTCAAGGACAAAGGAGAAGTGGCGCGCGGGTGGCTCGGTGTTGCTATCCAGGAGGTAACGCCCGAGATTGCACGTGCGGTAGGGATGAAGGAGCCGAAAGGCGCCATGGTCACAACCGTTTATGCTGGCGACCCGGCGGACAAGGCAGGGATCAAGCCGGGCGATATCATCCTCAAGATCAATTCGCAAGAGGTCACGGATTCCCGTTCACTCACACGGATGATCGGCAGCCTGAAGCCTGATGTAAAAATTACCATTACCGTATGGAGAGATAGCCGCACGCTCGATCTTTCCACCAATCAGATTACGGACCTGTCCAACATCACCACTGTTCCCTCGCTGCGCTGGCTCTACCTTGCGGAAAACTACCTCACCACGATTAATCCGCTCACGGCGGCGCTGGCGCCCAATCTCTATGACGTGGACCTCAGGCACAGTTTTCTCGATACCAATCCCAGCTCGCAGGCGTCGGCCGTCATCCTGCAACTGCAAACCGAGGGGGTTACTGTGGACTACCTCCCGCAACAGACGCTGACCAGTCCCTCCCTCAGCGCCCCGATGCAAGCGGGTGTGAACCAATTCCGGTTCACGATCAACAGCCTTCCCGCCCAGGTTTACCAGGTGCAAAGCTCGACCGATCTGATCCA